>RFHG01000042.1 GCA_003696465.1 Gammaproteobacteria bacterium
AGAAAGGCGCAAGAATACCGGACGTCATCCGGTGATGAAAGGGGCTGCCCCGACTCAGTCGGAGTTCCCGACACGAAGGCGGTCAAAGTTGCGCTTGACGGTCTTCTTGCCAATGCCCTTGACCCGCACCAGCTCGTAGACATTGTGGAAAGGACCATGCGCTTCCCGATAGCGGACAATGGCCTCGGCCTTTTTCGGCCCCACACCCTGCATCACGCGCGCCAGCGTTTCGGCATCGGCGGTATTGATGTCCACGGGTGTGTCGCTCCCGCCGGACACGGCAGGGTTTGCGAGCAGGAGCAGGAGGACCAACAGGAGATGATGCAGCTTTGGCATGATTCTCACTCCCTTGAGATGATGGTGTGTCAACCGGAAGTTTCTGATTATAGCACCGTGGCGGCGGATTCAATGCCGTGCAGGACCTCCACGGGATTCTCCGCGCCGGTCACCGGACGCCCGACCACCAGATAGTCGCTCCCCATGCGAAACGCCTCTTCGGGGGTCACGATGCGCCGCTGGTCTCCCGCATCGCTGCCGACCGGGCGGATGCCCGGCGTGACCAGCAGAAAATCCTTCCCCAGCTCGGCCTTCATGCGCTCCGCCTCACGGGCGGAACAGACCACACCATCCAGACCACAGTCACGGGCAAGGCCGGCCAGGAAAAGGGCCTGCTCCGCGGGATCACGCCGGATACCAAGCTCGGCCAGATCCCGCGCATCCATGGAGGTGAGAACCGTCACACCAATGAGCAGAGGCGCATCCGGTACATCGTGCAGGGCCTCGCGGGCAGCCTCCATCATCCGCCGTCCACCGGATGCATGCAGATTGATCATCCAAACGCCAAGCATGGCCGCCGCGCGGCAGGCGGCCGCCACGGTATTGGGGATGTCATGAAACTTCAGGTCGAGGAAGACCGAATAACCCCGCTCCACCAGTTGCTCCACCAGTGCCGGGCCGGCAGCCACAAAGAGTTCGAACCCTACCTTCAGACGACACAGCGAGGGATCCAGGCCTGCGACAAATTCCAGTGCCCGGGCGGCATCGGGAAAATCCAGCGCGACAATGGTGCGAGGGGCTTCAGGGCTCATGGGATTCGGACTCCTTGAGATTCTGCCATTCATCGAGCGGGCGCATGGTATCCCATCCATGACATCCGGGACACTGCCAGCTCAATTTGGTGGCCTGGAACCCGCACTGCCGACATTGCACGGCCGGACGCGTCTCCTCGAGCCGGGCAAGCGCGGTCGACAGTACCGGAATCGGGGAAGTGTCATCGCGGCTGTATTCTTCAGCCAATAGCCCTGCATAACGACGCATGACCTCGGCAGACATCCGGCCCTGTTCCAGGCCCTCCTCGACCAGGGCACGCGCCTCTTGCCTGCGCCCCTGCTGCTCGAGCAGGTTGATCAGGGCAAGCATCACGGAGGGCCGCGGCCGGGCCTCGAGCAGGCTCCTGAGCCAGTCTTCCAGGGCAGCGGGATCATTCTCGCGCTGGAATCCCTCGATGATTGGCGGCAACAGTACCGGCAGCATGTCAGGATGCTCGACAGCCGCGGTCCGCAACAGTTTCATCGACCGGCCGGAATCGCCGCGCGCCCGGACCACCTCTGCCAGCAGGAGCAGACCGCGCACACAGGCCGCGCACAGACCGCGCGCCGTTCGCGCGTGTTCCATGGCGGAGGCCAGCGCGCCCTGCGCCAGCTCCTGTTCACCCAGTTCGCAATGGTAGTGGGCCATCAGCAGGGAAAGGTCACGGTCACCAATCTTCTGCTGCTGCCGACAGACCTCGATGGCACGCTGCCACTCCTTTTCCTGCTCGTAGATCTCGCGCAGCAGGCGGTAGGGCTCCTCCTGCCGGATGCCATCCTCCACCAGTTCGTGAAACACGCTCTCGGCCCGATCGAGCAGCCCCGCCCTCATGTAATCCTTGCCCAGCTCGAGCAGCGCCTGCCGACGCTGATCCAGGCTCAGGTTGGGTCGGGCAATGAGGTTCTGGTGGATGCGTATGGCGCGATCGACCTCACCACGGCGGCGGAACAGGTTGCCGAGCACGATGTGCGTCTCGACCGTTTCCGAATCCACCTCGACCATCTCGATGAACACCTCGATGGCCTTGTCCTGCTGTTCGTTCAGCAGGTAGTTCAGGCCGCGGATATAGCGGCTGGACAGGAACGGTGAACGCGGCTCCTTGCGTTCCGTGGCTCGGCGCCCGCGGTACCGGGCCCGGGCTGCAAGCCAGCCCGAGAGTGCAGCCACGGGCAGCAGCAGCCACAGATAATGCAACATCAATGGGGTTCCTTGATCGGTATCTTGCGCAGGTTGTCGACTTCCATTTCCAGTGCATGATAGCGCCTTTTCAGGCGCGCCACCTCGGCCTGACGGGACAGCAGTACCCCACCGGCCAGCAGCAAGCCAATCAGCACACCGAGCAGCATGCTGCCCAGCACCAGCGTGGCCAGCGGCAATTCGAAACGGCGGAAGTAGAGGTCAATAGCGACCGGGTCGGCATTGTAGATGGTGAACACAGCGGCGGCGACTGCCACCAGGAGGACCAGGAGCACCAGCAGGGCAAAGCGCATTGTCCGCCCTCAGTCGATGGGCACATTCCTGCGCTGGGCCTCGATCACCCGCTCACGCAGTTCCTTGCCCGGTTTGAAATGGGGGACATACTTGCCGGGCAGCGGCACGGCCTCGCCCGTCTTCGGATTGCGCCCCATTCGGGGCGGCCGGTAATGCAGCGAGAAACTGCCAAAACCACGAATCTCGATACGCTCGCCGGAAGAGAGCGCCTCGCTCATCTGGTCCAGCAGGGTCTTGACCGACAACTCCACGTCCTTGTAGGCCAGATGGCTCTGCTTGCGGGCCAGAATGTCAATCAGTTCCGACTTGGTCATCGCCATGTTCGAACACCCTCGGCTGTTTCAGTCGGTCGTGCGGCCGCCCTCCGTGGCAGCCGCGACCGGTGGATCAGCTGTCCTTGGTTTCCATCTGCTCCTTGAGCAGATCACCCAGCGAGGTGGTGGCAGAGCTGGAGGACGTGTAGTCCTTCAGAACCGCGGCCTCCTCGTCGAACTCCTTGGCCTTGATGGAAAGCAGGATGGTACGGTTCTTGCGATCGACGCCGATCACCTTGGCCTCGACTTCCTCGCCTTCCTTCAGCACGGTGCGCGCATCCTCGACCCGGTCGATGGACAGCTCGGAGGCACGCAGGGTGCCCATGATGTCCTCGGCCAGCTCGACAGTGGCTGCCTTGGGCTCGACAGAGACGACCTTGCCACGCACGATGCTGCCCTTGGGATGCTCGGCCACGAAGTTGGAGAAGGGATCGCGGTCGAGCTGCTTGATGCCCAGCGAGATGCGCTCGCGCTCGGGATCGATGGAGAGCACCATGGCCTCGACTTCCTCGCCCTTCTTGTAGTTGCGCACGGCCTCTTCACCGGGCACGTTCCAGGAGATGTCGGACAGGTGTACCAGGCCGTCGATGCCGCCTTCCAGGCCAACGAAGATGCCGAAGTCGGTGATCGACTTGATGGCACCCTTGACCACGTCGCCCTTCTTGTAGGTGGCTGCAAACTCTTCCCAGGGATTGGGCTGGCACTGTTTCATGCCCAGCGAGATGCGACGGCGCTCCTCATCGATGTCGAGGATCATGACCTCGACCTCATCGCCCAGGGAGACGACCTTGGAGGGATTGACGTTCTTGTTGGTCCAGTCCATCTCGGAGACATGCACCAGACCCTCGACACCGTTCTCGATCTCGACGAAGCAACCGTAGTCGGTGATGTTGGTGACCTTGCCGAACAGGCGGGTGCCGACCGGGTAGCGGCGGGTGAGATCGACCCACGGATCCTCGCCCAGCTGCTTCAGGCCCAGCGAGACTCGGTTGCGCTCGCGGTCGAACTTGAGCACCTTGACCTCGATTTCCTGCCCGATCTCGACCACTTCGGAAGGATGCTTGACGCGCTTCCAGGCCATGTCGGTGATGTGCAGCAGGCCGTCGATGCCGCCCAGGTCGAGGAATGCACCGTAGTCGGTGAGGTTCTTGACGATGCCCTTGATGACCTGACCTTCCTGCAGGTTCTTGAGCAGCTCTTCGCGCTCGGCGCTGTATTCCTGCTCGACCACGGCACGACGCGAAACCACCACGTTGTTGCGGCGCTGGTCCAGCTTGATGACCTTGAATTCGAGTTCCTTGCCTTCCAGGTAGGAGGTATCGCGCACGGGGCGCACATCAACCAGTGAGCCGGGGAGGAAGGCGCGAATGTCGCCCAGTTCCACGGTGAAGCCACCCTTCACCTTGCCGGTAATCACGCCCTTGACGATCTCGTCGTTTTCAAAGGCCTCTTCCAGGCGCTTCCAGGCCTTGGCCAGCTTGGCCTTCTCGCGGGACAGTCGGGTCTCGCCGAAACCGTCCTCGACGGTTTCCAGGGCCACTTCGACCACATCACCGACCTTGACCTCGAGCTCGCCATTTTCGTTCTTGAACTGCTCGACGGGGATCACGCCTTCGGACTTGAGCCCGGCGCTGACCACCACATAGTCGTCGGTAATGTCGATTACGGTGCCGGGCACGATCTGGCCGGGCTTCATCTGAGAGTACGCAAGGCTCTCTTCAAACAGCTGCGCAAAACTTTCGCTCATGGTTGATTGAATACCTGTAAAAAACAAACGCCGTCACATCCGTTTGCGGCGGGTTGGTTGATTGAACACAAACGGCGGACCCTGTGTCCGCCACCCGTCATGCCAATTCGCGTTCCCTGGCCAGATCGAGGATCCGCTGGAGGACTTCATCGATCCCGAGCTCCGTACTGTCGAGCACGATGGCGTCCGCCGCGGGCCTGAGTGGCGCCACCTTGCGGTTGGCATCCCGCTCGTCCCGATCGGCCAGTTCCTGCAAAAGGGAGTGGATGTTAGCACTAACCCCTTGTTCCTTCAACTGGTTATAGCGCCGTCTGGCGCGTTCCTCAAGGCTGGCAGTAAGAAAGATCTTGAGGGGGGCGTCCGGAAACACCACGGTGCCCATGTCGCGCCCGTCGGCCACCAGGCCCGGCGGCTGGCGAAAGGCCCGCTGCCGCTCCAGCAGGGCCTCGCGCACTGCCGGCATGGCTGCCACCCGCGAGGCGTCGGCCCCGCACTGCTCGGTGCGCAGTTCGCTGCCTACTTCCCGGCCATCGAGCAGGATGCGAGGCGTGCCGTCCTCGCCCACCTCGAAGGCCACCGGCAGGGTGCGTGCCAGTTCGGTCACGCGCGCCTCGTCCTCCGGATCGATGCCGGCACGGCGTGCCGCCAGGGCGGTGAGGCGGTACAGCGCGCCGCTGTCGAGCAGGTGCCAGCCCAGTCGATCCGCCAGCAGTCGCGCAATCGTACCCTTGCCCGAGCCGCCGGGGCCGTCGAGCGTGATCACGGGGATCACCCGTGCACCTCGATGTCGAGTCCGGCGCGGCGCGCCAGTTCGGCAAAACAGGGGAAAGAGGTATTCACGTTGGCACAGTCGCGGATACGGATCGGCCCGTCGGCCCGCAGGGCGGCCATGGCAAACGACATGGCAATGCGGTGATCGCCATGGCTGTCGACGGTGGCGCCGTGCAATTGCCCGCCGCGGATTCGGATACCGTCGGGGCGCGGCTCGGCGTCGATGCCGCAGGCCACCAGGCCATCGGCCATCACCTGGATGCGGTCGCTCTCCTTCACACGCAGCTCCTCGGCGCCGGTGAGCAGGGTCTCGCCCTCGGCACAGGCAGCGGCAATGAACAGCGCCGGGAACTCGTCGATGGCCAGCGGCACCAGTGTTTCGGGAATGGCGATACCCTTCAGCGGAGCACTGCGGACACGCAGGTCGGCCACCGGCTCGCCGCCGGCCTCGCGTGGGTCCAGCACCTCGATATCGGCCCCCATCAGACGCAGGATGTCGATGACACCGGTACGTGTCGGGTTCATGCCCACATGACGAATCAGGAGATCGGAGCCCTCGGCAATGCTGGCGCCCACCAGGAAGAAGGCAGCCGACGAGATGTCGGACGGCACATCGATGTCCCGCCCCTGCAGCCGGCCACCCCCCTCCAGGCACACGGTGGCCCCGTCCTTCTCGAGCGCGTACCCCAGGCCCTGCAGCATGCGTTCGGTGTGGTCGCGGGTGGGTGCCGGTTCGGTCACGCAGGTGCGCCCCTCGGCATAGAGCCCGGCCAGCAGCACGCAGGACTTCACCTGGGCGCTGGCCATGGGCAATGGATAGTCGATGCCGTGCAGACGACGACCGCCGTGGATGCGCAGAGGTGGCGTGCCATCGGGGCTGGTTTCGATCTCGGCGCCCATCAGCCTCAGCGGATCGGTCACGCGGCGCATCGGGCGCCGGCTCAGCGAGGCATCGCCGGTGAGTTCGCTGTCGAAGGACTGCCCGGCCAGAATACCGGCCATCAGGCGCATCGAGGTGCCGGAATTGCCCATGTAGAGGGGCCCTTCGGGGGCCCTGAGCCCATGCAGGCCAACCCCGTGGACCACGACCCGGCCATCGTCGGGTCCCTCGATCTTGACCCCCATGGCGCGAAAGGCATTGAGCGTGGCCAGGCAGTCCTCGCCGTCGAGAAAGCCGGTCACGGTACTCGTGCCCTCGGCCAGCGAGCCCAACATGATGGACCGATGGGAAATGGACTTGTCGCCCGGCACGCGGATCTCGCCGCTCAGTTGCCCGCCGGGACGGACCTCGAATTCGATGCTCTGTTCACTGCTCATGGTCTGACTGCCTAATCGTTGCAGAAACGGTCGCGTGCCGCCTTGGCACGGCTGAAGATTTCCAGCAGGGTCTCGCCATCCCCCTGCTCGATGGCCTGCATCATCTCGTTCAGATCGGCCTGGTAGCGGGCGGTCATCTCGAGAATGGCATCGCGGTTGTGGATGCAGATGTCGCGCCACATCACGGGGTCGCTGGAGGCGATGCGGGTGAAGTCACGAAAACCGCCGGCCGCGTAACGGAAGATCTCGTCGTTGTCGCGCAAGCGTGCCAGACTGTCGACCAGACCGAAGGCAAGCATGTGCGGCAGGTGGGAGGTGGCGGCCAGCACCTCGTCGTGGTGGTGGACTTCCATCTCCTCGACCTCCGCCCCTGCTGCCTGCCACATCGCGCGTACCCGGGCCACGGCCTCGGGGGCAGTCTCCTCCACCGGTGTGAGGATCACTCTGCGGTTTGCATAAAGCTCCGGAAAGGCCGCCGCCACTCCGCTCTTCTCCGTACCGGCGATCGGATGGCCCGGCACGAAACCGGGCGGAATCCGGCCAAAGGCGGCCCGTGCATCATCCACCACACACTGCTTGGCACTGCCGCCATCGGTAATGATGGCATCGGGGTCGAGTCCGGGACGCATGGCCTCGAATACCTGACGCATGGCACCCAGCGGAACCGCGACAAAGACCACATCGGCCCCGCTCACCGCCTCTGCGGCATCCAGGCTGTAACGATCGATGACCCCGAGCTCGACCGCCTCGCGCAGATGGGACGCGCGCCGGCTGCAACCGACGATCTCGCCGACGAAGCCGGCCTTGCGCAGAGCCAGAGCCAGCGAGCCGCCGATCAAACCAACGCCGAAGATGGCGAGCCTCCGGATGGGCGCATCACTCATGCCAGCACCTTCCCGAGCGCTTCAAGAAAGCGGGCGTTTTCGGCCTCGGTGCCCACGCTGACACGCAGATGACACGGCATGCCGTAATTGGCCACCGGACGCACGATAACACCGGATTGCAGCAGGGCCTCGTATACCGGCCCGGCCTCCCGATCGAGTTCGAAGGTGAGAAAATTGCCTACCGAGGGGATCACCCGCAGGCCCATTGCCTCCAGACCAGTGGCAAGCTGTAGCAGCCCCTCGCTGTTGACCCTGCGGCTGCGCGCCAGGAATTCCTCGTCGTCCAGTGCCGCTTCGGCTGCTGCCTGCGCCGCACTGCTCACATTGAAAGGGTGCCTGACCCGGCTGATGACCTCGGCCAGCGCCGGCGCCGCCACGCCATAGCCCACGCGCATCGCAGCCAGGCCGTAGATCTTGGAGAAGGTGCGCGTTACGACGAGATTGGGAAAGCGGGAAAGCCACGCCAGCCCGTCGGGGAAATCGGGCTCCTCGACATATTCGGTATAGGCCTCGTCAAGCACCACGATCACATGCTCCGGCAGGGCCTCGAGAAACGCCTCCAGAGCATCGCACGCAAGCCAGGTGCCGGTGGGATTGTTGGGGTTGGCAATGAACACCACACCGGTATGCGCGTCCACCAGCTCCGCCATGGCATCGAGGTCGTGGCCATAGGGCATTTCGGGGTGTTCGGGAGGCAGGGCCGCGGCCTCCCGCCCCTCGGCCCCCACCGCCAGGGTATAGATCGGGTACATGGCAAAGCTGTAGCGCGAATACACCGCATTGCGCCCGGGGCCAAGGAAGGTACGGGCCACCATGTCGATGACATCGCTTGAACCGGCGCCCAGGACAATTCCGTCGGCCTGCACGCCCAGGCGATCGGCAAGGCGATGACGCAGGCGGAACCCGGCGTCATCCGGATAGCGATGGCTCTCGGCCAGCACCTCGCGGGCAGCCTCGATCCCCCTTGGACTCGGTCCCAGCGGATTTTCGTTGGAGGCGAGTTTCAGCGTGTCGGTTATTCCGAGTTCACGCTCCAGCTCTTCCATAGGCTTGCCGGGCTGATAGGGGCGGAGGCGCTGGATGCCGGGCATGGCCAGACGTGTGTAGTCGTTCATGGTCGGTCTCACAGGACGGCGCGCGGATAGGAACCCAGCACCTTGAACAGTTCGGCCTCGGCCTCCAGGCCGGCGAGCGCCTCGCGCACGCCCTCTTCCTCCTGATGGCCGAGGATGTCGAGGAAAAAGACATATTCCCAGTTGACGCAATGCGAGGGGCGCGACTCGATGCGGGTCATGCTCACGCCCTGCTCGGCCAGCGGCTTGAGCAGGCGATACAGCGAACCGGGCCGATTCGCCGCCGAGACCAGCAGCGAGGTCTTGTCGTAGCCGGACGGCGGCACCTCCTGTCGGCCGATGACCAGAAAACGCGTAGTGTTCTCCGGGTGGTCCTCGATGTTTGCTGCGAGGATATTCAGATCATAGAGTTCGGCCGCGGCCTCGCCGGCAATGGCCGCGCTGCCCGGTTCTTCCGCGGCCACACGGGCGGCCTCGGCATTGCTGCTGACCGGAATCCGTTCGACACCGGTCAGATGCGCATCCAGCCATTCGCGGCACTGGGCCAGCGACTGCTGATGGGCATAGACCCGCTCGATATCGTCCAGTGACTGGCTCCGCGCGAGCAGATGGTGGTGAATGCGCAGCTCCACCTCGCCACAGACCTTGAGCGGCGACTGCAGGAACATGTCCAGGGTATGTGTGATGACACCCTCGGTCGAGTTCTCGATCGGCACCACGCCATAGTTGCAGGCACCGGCCTCGACTTCGCGGAACACCTCGTCGATGGCACCCTGCGCGCGGGTACGCACGGAGTGGCCAAAGTGCTTGAGGGCAGCGGCCTGGGTAAAGGTTCCTGCCGGCCCCAGGTAGGCCACCGTGAGCGGGCGCTCCAGGGCCAGACAGGCCGACATGATCTCGCGGAACAGGCGCGCCATTTCCTCATCCGGCAGCGGGCCCGGATTGGCACTCATCACCTGGCGCAGAACCTGCGCTTCGCGTTCGGGCCGATAAAAGGCCACCTCGCCTTCGTCACCGTTCGTCTGCTTGATATGTGCCACTTCCTGGGCCAGCTCGGCGCGGCGGCTGATGAGTTTCAGCAGCTCGGCATCGACCGCGTCGATCTGCTCGCGGATCTGCGAGAGCTGGCCGGCTTCGTCGGTGCTGTCGGTCATCGGCTGTCGTTTCCTACAGGAGCCTGACCCGCAACACGCCGTCGATGGCCTGCATCTGCTCCACGCAGGCCTCGTCCAGCGGGTTGTCGACATCGACCAGGGTATAGGCGATCTCGCCGCGGGATTCGTTGACCATGTGCGCGATGTTGATGCCGTTGCTGCCCAGAATATGCGACACCTGCGCAACCAGATCCGGCATGTTGCGATTGACGATGGCAAGGCGCTGAGCGCCGCTGCGTGGCATGCTGACCTCGGGGAAGTTCACGGAATTGCGGATCTCGCCATGCTCAAGGTAGGCACGCAGCTCCTCCACCACCATGACTGCACAGTTCTCCTCGGCCTCCACCGTAGAGGCACCCAGGTGCGGCAGGGCGATAACGCGCGGGTGATCCAGCGTCTGCGGCGAGGGGAAGTCGGTGACATAGGCCCGAAGCCGTTCTTCGCGCAGGGCCTCCAGTACCGCCTCGTCATCGACGATACCGTCCCGGGCGAAATTGAGTACCACGGCATCGGGCTTCATCAGGCGGATGCGCTCGGCATTGATCATGTGACGCGTGCCTTCCACCAGCGGCACATGAAAGCTGACGAAGTCGCAGCGGCTGAGCAGGTCGTCCACGCTCAGCGCCTGCTCCACACTGGCGGAGAGCTGCCAGGCGCTCCTGACCGTGATCTGGGGATCATAGCCGATTACCCGCATGCCAAGCGCCACCGCGGCATTCGCCACCCTGACGCCGATTGCCCCCAGGCCGATGACGCCCAGGGTACGGCCCGGCAGCTCGAAACCGACAAACTGCTTCTTGCCGGCCTCCACCTGACGATGAATCTCCTCCTCGCCGCCCTTGAGCCCACGGACGTATTCGCGTGCGGCACAGAGGTTGCGGGCCGCCAGCAGCATGCCGGCCACCACCAGTTCCTTCACCGCATTGGCGTTGGCCCCGGGGGCATTGAACACGCACACGCCGCGCTCGGTCATGCGCTGCACCGGGATGTTGTTCACCCCGGCGCCGGCTCTTCCGATGGCCAGCACGGTATCCGGGATCTCCATCTCGTGCATGTTGTGCGAGCGCACCAGAATGGCATCGGGATGGGCCATCTCGGATGCCACCTCGTACAGTTCCCGCGGCAACAATTCCAGACCACGGGGCGAGATGTTGTTCAGGGTCAGGATCTTGAACATGCCGCTCACCCGTGGCGATTTTCGAAGTCCGCCATGAAGGCGATCAGGGCATCCACCCCTTCCTCCGGCATGGCATTGTAGATGCTGGCGCGCATGCCGCCCACGGAGCGATGCCCCTTCAGGGTCACCAGGCCCGCCTCCTTCGCCTCGGAAAGGAACAGCGGGTCCAGTTCCGGGTCGGCCAGCGTAAACGGCACGTTCATCCACGAGCGGCAGTCGGGGTCGACCGGATTGCTGTAGAACTCGGAGGCATCGATGGCGGCATACAGCTTTTCCGCCTTGCGCCGGTTGATCTCGGCCATGGCCTCCAGCCCGCCCCTGCGCTTGAGCCACTGGAATACGAGCCCGGCCAGATACCAGCTGTAGGTGGGTGGCGTGTTGTACATGGAGCCGGCATCGGCATGTACCTTGTAATCGAACATGGTGGGCGTACCCGGCAGGGGCTCGCCCATCAGGTCCTCGCGCACGATGACAATAGTCAGACCGGCAGGCCCGATGTTCTTCTGGGCACCGGCATAGATCACGCCAAAACGTGACACATCGATCGGCCGGGAGAGAATGGTGGACGACATGTCGGCCACCAGCGGCACATCCCCGGTGTCGGGTACCCAGTGGAACTCGACCCCGCCAATGGTCTCGTTGGGGGTGTAGTGCACATAGGCCGCATCGGGATCAAGCTGCCACTCACTGATGGGCGGAATGGTGGTGAAGTTGCTGTCTTCGGAACTCGCGGCAACGTTCACGTCGGCATAACGCCTGGCCTCGGCAATGGCCTTTTTCGACCAGGCACCGGTGTTGATGTAGTCCGCCCTGCCACGCCCCCTGAGCAGGTTCATCGGCACCATCGCAAACTGGCTGCTTGCACCGCCCTGCAGGAACAGCACGCGGTAGTTTTCGGGAATGCCCATCAGCTCCCGCAGGTCGGCTTCCGCCTGCTCGGCAATGGACATGAACTCCTTGCCGCGGTGGCTCATTTCCATGACCGACATGCCGGCGCCATGCCAGTCAAGCATCTCGTCACGGGCCTGTTCGAGCACCTCTGTCGGCAGGGCGGCAGGGCCGGCACTGAAGTTGTATACGCGTGTCATTCGCTGTCTTCCCCCTGTTGTTCCTGCGCATCGGGGTCCTCGTCGTCAAGGCGATCGATGCGCTCGACCTCCACCAGCTTTTCGTCACCCGAGAGGCGGATCAGCATCACCCCCTGCGTGTTGCGCCCGAGGCGGGAGATATCGGCCACCGGCGTGCGTACCAGCGTGCCGCCATCGGTAATGAGCATGATCTCGTCCTCTTCTTCCACCTGCACGGCGGAGACCAGTGGTCCGTTGCGACCGCGGGTCTGGATGGCGATGACGCCCTGCCCCCCGCGGCGGTGACGCGGGAATTCATCCACCGGCGTGCGCTTGCCGTAGCCGTTCTCGGTGGCGAGCAGGATGTCGCCGTCGCGTACCACCACCAGCGAACGCACTTCAACACCATCTCCGAGCCGAATGCCGCGCACGCCCGCGGCCGTACGACCCATGGCGCGCACTTCGGACTCGTTGAAACGCACCGCCTTGCCCTCGCTGGTAAACAGCATCACATCGCGTTCGCCATCGGTCAGCGCAACATCGATGAGCTGATCGCCCTCGCGCAGCTCGATGGCAATGATGCCGGTGCTGCGCGGACGCGAGAAGGCGGAAAGCGGCGTCTTCTTGACCGTGCCGCTGCGGGTGGCGAAGAACAGGTAGCTGCCCTCGTCGTATTCACGAATCGGCATCACGGCGGTGATGCGCTCGTCCTCCTCCAGCGGCAGCAGGTTGACGATCGGCTTGCCGCGCGAATTGCGCCCGGCCTGCGGCAGCTCGTAGACCTTGAGCCAGTACAGTCGCCCGCGGGTCGAGAAGCACAGCAGGGTGTCGTGGGTACGGGCAACAAAGAGCTTGTCGATGAAATCCTCGTCCTTCATGCGGGTGGCGGCCTTGCCGCGGCCACCCCGGCGCTGGGCCCGGTATTCATCAAGCGGCTGCGACTTGGCATAGCCCGCGTGCGACAGGGTGACCACCACCTCCTCGTCGGGGATCAGATCTTCCAGCGTGAGATCCTGGTGGGTGGTCTGGATCTCGGTGCGCCGCTCGTCACCATACTGGTCGCGGATCTCGATCAGTTCGTCGCGAATCACGCGACGCAGCTCGTCCGGGTCGGCCAGGATATTGAGCAGGTATTCGATGCGGTCGAGCAGTTCCTTGAATTCGTCGAGGATCTTGTCCTGTTCCAGACCGGTCAGGCGATGCAGGCGCAGGTCGAGGATGGCCTGGGCCTGGGCATCGGAAAGATGGTAACCGTCCTCCAGACGCCCAAACTCTGGCGCCAGGTCCTCCGGCCGGGAGGCCTGCGCACCGGCGCGTTCCAGCATGGCGTCCACCGAACCCGGCGTCCACGCCCGGGCCATCAGTCCCGCCTTGGCTTCGGCCGGCGTGGGCGAGGTCTTGATCAGCTCGATCACCTCGTCGATGTTGGCAAGGGCGACGGCCAGCCCTTCCAGCACATGGGCACGGGCACGGGCCTTGCGCAACTCGAAGATGGTGCGTCGGGTCACCACCTCGCGCCGATGGCGCAGGAAGGCCTCGAGGGTCTGCTTGAGGTTGAGCAGCCGCGGCTGCCCCTCCACCAGCGCCACCATGTTGATGCCGAACACGCTCTGCATCTGGGTGTGCTGGAACAGGTTGTTGAGCACCACCTCGGCCACCTCGCCGCGCTTGAGCTCGATGACCATGCGCATCCCGTCCTTGTCGGATTCGTCGCGCAGCTCGCTGATGCCTTCCAGTTTTTTCTCGCGCACCAGCTCGGCAATCTTCTCCAGCAGACGGGCCTTGTTGACCTGATACGGAAGCTCGGTGACGACAATGCGCTCGCGCCCGCTGTCCTCCCGCTCGATCTCGGTGCGGGCACGCACATAGATACGACCACGACCGGTGTGATAGGCCTCGTGGATGCCGCGCGCACCATTGATGATGCCTGCGGTGGGGAAGTCGGGGCCGGGGAGGTGCTGCATCAGCCCGGCGATGTCGATCTCCTCGTCCTCGAGCAAGGCGAGGGTGGCATTGATCACCTCGGTGAGGTTGTGCGGCGGGATATTGGTGGCCATGCCCACCGCGATACCGGCCGAGCCATTGACCAGCAGATTGGGGAAACGCGTGGGGAAGACCGCGGGTTCCTTCTCGGAACCATCGTAGTTGGGCACGAAATCGACGGTTTCCTTGTCGATATCGGCCAGCAGCTCGTGGGCGATGCGCGCCATGCGGACCTCGGTATACCGCATGGCGGCGGCTGCATCACCGTCCACCGAGCCGAAGTTGCCCTGGCCGTCGATCAGCGGATAGCGCATGGAAAAGGGCTGCGCCATGCGCACGATGGTGTCATACACCGCCGAATCGCCATGCGGATGGTATTTACCGATGACGTCACCGACAATACGGGCCGACTTCTTGTAGGGCTTGTTCCAGTCGTTGCCGAGCTCGCTCATGGCGTAGAGCACGCGCCGATGCACCGGCTTGAGGCCATCGCGCACATCCGGCAGGGCCCTGCCGATGATGACGCTCATGGCGTAGTCGAGATACGACTTGCGCATCTCGTCCTCGAGGTTGATGGTATTCAGTTCTTTTGCGAACTCGGCCATGGAATCCCTTGAAAAATGCGTCGAATCGAAAGGCCGAATGATAACACAGGCCAACCCCGACCGTCATGGTGACATGGGGGGCATCTATCCATGAAAAACAATAACTTGGGAAAGAGTCGCCTGACGGTTTTCAGCTGCCGGACATGAGCGCCCGCATGGCGGCCGAATCCGGGCGCTCGACTACCCCCCGCTCCGTGACGATGGCGTCGACGAGCTCCGCAGGCGTGACATCAAAGGCGGGGTTCCAGGCCTGCGCGCCCTCGGCGGCGACACGCCGGCCCGCAAGACTCAGCACCTCATCGGGATCACGCTGCTCGATGGGGATGTCATTGCCGCTTTCCGTGCCCATGTCGATGGTGCTGGCAGGCGCCACCACCATGAAGCGCACGCCATGATGCCGGGCCAGAACAGCCAGGGCATAGGTGCCAATCTTGTTCGCCACATCGCCATTGGCCGCAATCCGGTCGGAACCGACGATGACCCAGCTCACCCGCCCCGCGCGCATCAGCGCCGCGGCTGCGCCCTCGCAGTTGAGCGTGACCGGAATACCGTCATGCACCAGCTCCCAGGCCGTCAGGCGGCTGCCCTGCAGCCAGGGCCGGGTCTCGTCGGCATGCACGGCCTCGATGCGACCGGCGGCCCAGGCCGAACGAATCACGCCCAGCGCGGTTCCATACCCACCCGTGGCCAAAGACCCGGTATTGCAGTGCGTCAGCACCTCACCGCCCTCGATGAGCGCAGCGCCCAGCTCGCCCATGCGCCGATTGGCCGCAATATCCTCCTCGTGAATGGCCCGCGCCTCGACCAGCAGACGCTCGGCAGTCGCCCCCGCCTCCACCAGCGGGCGCATGCGCTCCAGGGCCCAGAACAGGTTGACTGCGGTGGGTCGCGCGGCCGCCAGCCTGTCCATATCGGCCAGTATGGCGGCAAGATCCCCTTCATGCTGCAGGCTCGAGAGCACCACCGCATAGGCCGCCGTAATGCCGATCGCGGGGGCGCCACGCACCACCATGTCGTGGATGGCCTGCGCCACGGCCGGGGCGTCCCGGTATCGGTTCCATCGTTCTTCGGCAGGGAGCAGCCTTTGATCAAGCAGCTCCAGGGTGTCCTCGCGCCAGCGCATGGCACGGACATTGTCGTGAGACTGGGGCATGGGAGGGTCCGGTTGTTTCGGAGTGGGCATTTTATCGCAACCGGGCGGGGATGCCTGCGTGCAAATGCTGGATCCTGCGGGTGTCAGCCATGCAGGGTTCCCTGGTTCATTCATCAGGAAATTGCACACTCGCTTGCGCGAGCGCGCCCCACTTTCTTTGCTTGCCCAAAGAAAGTGGGCAAAGAAAGGGCACCCCGGGCCCGTGCCCGCTTACGCGGGTACCCGTCCACGAACGCATCGCTGCGGGGGTTCATCGACGGGCATCCATGCCCGACGATGAACTGGCCGGCATCCCTTGCCGGCCCCCGGGTCTGCTGCGCAGCCCCGG
>RFHG01000043.1 GCA_003696465.1 Gammaproteobacteria bacterium
ACCACCCTGGTGGAGAAGATGCGCAAGTACGGCATCAGTCGCGAGGAAGAGGCGTCGGAATCCTGACGGGCGTCACCTAGGCTGGTTTACAACCTGTTGTTCTTCAAGGGCTTTTGAGAGTGGCCCGGTTTTTGCTTCGTTGCTGGCGGGGAAACACGCAACGAGGCATGCATGAAGCCCGAAGCCACAAGAATACTGATCATCGACGGCGACAGCGCGCAGGCCGCAACGCATACCGGCCTGCTCCACAGGGCCGGTCATGAGCCCCGGCTGGCAAGTGATGCCGGGCAGGCAGTCCGTCTGCTCGAGCGCGAACATTTCGACCTGCTGTTGTGGAATGCCGATCAGCCACCTTCCGATCTGGAGCAGACCCTGCCGGGCCTGCGCCATGCCGCAGGCGATGCGCCGCTGATCGTGATGCGGGCCGAGGCCGGCATCGAGGAGGCGGTGGCGGCCATGCGCCTGGGCGCGGCCGATTTCGTGACCCTGCCGGCGGCCGCGGACTATCTGCTCAAGCTGGTGGAGCATCACCTGCAGGGGCGGGGCATGCAGTTCGTGGCGGCCGCGCCAGCCACTCTGGCCCTGCTGGACATGGCGCGGCGGGTCGCGGCCAGCGATGCCACGGCACTGGTGACCGGCGAATCCGGCACTGGCAAGGAGGTGCTGGCCCGGTATCTGCACCGCCATTCCCCGCGCGCACGCGGCCCGTTCGTGGCCGTCAACTGCGCCGCCATTCCCGAAAACATGCTCGAGGCCCTGCTGTTCGGCCACGAAAAGGGGGCCTTTACCGGTGCCCACGAGGCGCGGCCGGGCAAGTTCGAACTGGCCAACGGAGGCACGCTGCTGCTGGACGAAATCTCGGAGATGGATCTGGGGCTGCAGGCCAAGCTACTGCGCGTGCTGCAGGAGCAGGAGGTCGAGCGGCTCGGCGCCCGCCGCGCCCAGCCGCTGGATGTGCGCGTGATTGCCACCAGCAACCGTGATCTTGCGGCCTGCGTGCGGGAAGGGACATTCCGTCAGGACCTCTACTACCGGCTCAATGTCCTGCCGTTGCATCTGCCCCCATTGCGCGAGCGGCCGGAAGACATCATTCCGCTGGCCGAATATTTCCTGCAGCGTCATGGCGGTGGTGGCATTACGCTGACACCGGCTGCCTGCCGGTGCCTGCTGGCGCATGACTGGCCGGGCAATGCGCGCGAGCTGGAGAACCTGATCCAGCGGGCCCTGATCCTGGGCAATGGCGAACGCATCGATCAGGCCGACCTGGTCTTCGACCAGGCACCGCCGGCCGGGCAGGTCGACCGGGGCGAGCCAGAGAATGCGGCGGAGGCCGCCCAGCCCCTGCTGCGACGCCGCCTGCACAACAGTGAGTCCGAACTGATTCTGAATGCCCTGCGCGCCAACAACGGTAACCGCAAGCGTACCGCGGAGCAACTGGGCATCAGCCCGCGTACGCTGCGCTACAAGCTGGCGCGCATGCGCGATGCCGGTATGTCGATACCGGCCTGAAGGGGAGCAAGCAGTCATGAACGAGATTCGTGCCAACCAGCTCATCCAGCAGATGCGACTGATGTCGCTGCAGGCACGGGGAGAGGCCGCCCGTGCACCCGTCGAGGGCAAGGCTGCCGAAAGACCGGATTTCGGCGCGTTGCTGCAACAGTCGCTCAATGCCGTGAACAGCCAGCAGCAGAAGGCCTCGCAGATGGCCGAGGCGCTGGAGCGGGGCGAGCCCGGCGTGAATCTGGCGCAGGTGATGGTCGAGGTGCAGAAGGCCAGTGTCTCGTTCCAGGCACTCAATACGGTGCGTAACAAGATGCTGGCTGCGTACCAGGAAATCATGAACATGCAGGTGTAACGAGGACGGCTGACCGATGAATGCACAGACGCTCACCGCGCCGCTGGACGGCTTCAGCAAGCTGCCGGTACCCAAGCAGATCGGGCTGCTGGCCGGAATTGCCATCAGCATTGCGCTGGGCATCTGGGTGGCCCTGTGGGCCCAGCAGCCGGAGATGGCGCCGCTCTACACCCGGATGAGCGACCGGGATGTGGCCGAGGTAGCCTCGGTGCTGGACTCCATGGGGGTCAAGTATCGGCTCGATCCGGCCACCGGGGCGGTGCTGGTTCCGAAAAAGGAGCTGTACCGGATCCGCCTCAAGCTTGCCAGCCAGGGCCTGCCCAAGTCCACCAACCCCGGCTTCGAGCTGCTGGAAAAGGACCAGGGCCTCGGTACCAGCCGACTCAAGGAGCTGGCCATCCACCAGCGTGCGCTCGAGGGCGAGCTGTCGCGCACCATCTCCAGCATTACCAGCATCGAATCGGCACGGGTGCATCTGGCCCTGCCCAAGGAATCGGTATTCGTGCGCAAGCGCAGCAAGCCCAGTGCCTCGGTACTGGTCAACCTGTATGCCGGGCGCACGCTCACCGAGGACCAGCTCGCCGGCATCGTCAATCTGGTGGCCAGCAGCGTGCCGGGGCTGGAGCCGGAGCAGGTGTCGGTGGTGGACCAGCGTGGCCGCCTGCTCACGCCGCAGCGTGACGACAGCCAGACCCGACTGGGCGACAAGCGTCTCGAACTGCAACACCGTCTGGAGCGCGAATATCGCCAGCGCATCCTGGATATTCTCACCCCGCTGCTGGGCAAGGACCGGGTACGGGCCCAGGTCGTGGCCGATGTGGACTACACTGTGGTGGAAGAGACGGCCGAGCTCTACGACCCACAGAAGCAGGCCCTGCGCAGCGAGCAGGTGGCCGAGGACGAGCGCCGCGAGCCGGGTGTGGAGGGCGTGCCGGGCGCGCTGACCAACCAGCCGCCGCAGGCGGGCACGGCCCTGCCGCCGGGCCAGCAGGCCCCGCAAACCGAGGCCGAGGCGGTGAAACCGCCGCTCAGCACCAGCAAGCGGGCGACGCGCAACTACGAGATCGACCGGACCATCCGCCATGTGCGGCAGGTGCCGGGCACCCTGCGGCGGCTGTCGGTGGCCGTGGTGGTGGACTACCGGCAGGCCGTGGACGAGGAGGGCAAGCCGACCCAGCAGCCCTTGAGTCAGGAGGAGCTCGACCGCATCAATGCCCTGGTGCGCGAAGCGGTGGGCTTTGATGCCCAGAGGGGCGACACGGTGAATGTGGTCAATGCCCCGTTCCAGCCGCCGGCCGAGGCCGAGCCCCTGCCGGAGCCGCCGATCTGGGAGAACCCGCTGCTGTGGGACATCGCGCGCAAGGTGCTGGGTGCCCTGGGGGTGCTGCTGCTGATCTTCGGCGTACTGCGGCCGACCCTGAAGAGCCTGGCGGCCGAGGGTCGGGCCCTGCCGGAAGGCGAGGGGGCCGCCGGCGCCCTGCCCGGTGCGGAAGGGGCCGCAGGCGCCCTGCCTGGCCAGCCCGGTGCAGCCGGTACCCTGCCCGGTGCGGGTGGCGAGACGCCTGGACTGGAAGGGCCGGATGAATACGAGCAGCATCTGGAGCAGGCGCGGCAGTTCGCCAAGGAAGACCCGAAACAGGCCGCCCAGATCGTCAAGACCTGGCTGGCCGCGGATGAGAAGTGACCATGGCTGAGAACGCAACGGCAAC
>RFHG01000308.1 GCA_003696465.1 Gammaproteobacteria bacterium
CTGTCCCTGCATTCACTGACAGGAGCAGGTTATGAACAAGCGACGCAGCAAGCACGAGTGGCAACGACTGATCGAGGAGCAGGCGGCCAGCGGCCTGACGCAGAAGGCCTTCTGCGCACAAGCCGGTATATCGGTGGCGACCTTCGGGTATTGGAGGCGCAAGCTCCGGGATGAGGGCGCATGCCCTACCGACAAGCCGATGAGTACCCGGGGTGTCTCACTGGACGACTGGATCGAACTCTCGGCGCCGGCAGCCGAGCCAGCACCGGGCTGGCACATCGAACTCGATCTCGGCAACGGGCTCTGCCTGCGCCTGCACCGGGGATAGTCATGCTGTTGCCCGAGTCCGGTGTCCGGGTATGGCTGTATGCGCCACCGACGGACATGCGCAAGTCGTTCGACGGGCTCTCGGCCCTGGTGCGACAGAAGCTGGCCGAGGACCCGACCGGTGGCCAGTTGTTCGTGTTCATCAACCGTCGGCGCACCCAGCTGAAGGTACTCTACTTCGAGCAGGGCGGTTACTGCCTGTGGAGCAAGCGCCTGGAGGCGGGACGGTTCCACTTCAACGCCCAGGGAGGTGACAAACAGGCGCTGAGCTGGACCGATCTGAAGCTGATCATCGAGGGTATCGATCTGCAATCGGTTCGGCGTTTCAAGCGTTATCGAAAAGGCCGGAACAGGGGGTAAAAAGGGTGATGAAAAGGTCGCTTTCGAGGGCCGTCTGAGATAGAATAAAATGCATGCAAGTGACGGATTGTACAGTGAAAAACGCCTTATCCGACATCTCGGATCCGGACGCTGTCATCCGTTCCCTTCAGGCGGCGCTGGAAGCGGCCCAAACTGAAATCACCTCCCTCAAGCAGCAACTCGACTGGTTCAAGCGCCAACTGTTCGGGCGCAAGTCCGAGAAGCGCATCATCGAGCATCCGGATCAGCTCGACCTGAGCGCCCTGCTGGGCGATGCCCCGGCGCCGACTGAGCCGGAACCCACCGAAGAGATCACCTACCGCCGTCGCAAGCGCAAGCAGCGCAACGCAGACGATGTCACCGACACCGGCCTGCGCTTCGGTCCGGACGTGCCGATCGAGGTGATCGAGCTCTCCGCTCCCCAACTCGAAGGCCCCGAGGCCGACCAGTACGAGGTGATCGACCACAAGATCAGCCGCCGCCTGGCACAGCGCCCCGGCAGCTACGTGGTGCTGGAGTACCGCCGCCCGGTGCTGCGGCACAAGCCCAGCGCCAGCCTGATGGAAGTTCCGGCTCCCTCGGCCGTGTTCGAGGGCAGCCTGGCCGATGTCAGCCTGCTGGCCGGGCTCCTGGTGGACAAGTTCTGTTATCACATGCCCCTGTACCGCCAGCATCAGCGTCTCAAGGACGCCGGGATCACCCTGAGCCGGTCCACCCTGACCCACTACACCCAGCGGGCCATCGAACTGCTCAGGCCCATCGTCGATGCCCAGTGGCAGCACATCCTGCAAAGCAAGGTGTTGGCCATGGACGAGACACCCATCAAGGCCGGTCGCAAGAAGAAGGGCCAGATGCAATCGGCCTGGTACTGGCCGATCTATGGCGAAGACGACGAGCTCTGCTTCACCTGGTCGAGCCGTCGCGGCAGTGCACACATCGAGCAACAACTCGCCGGCTTCGAGGGCGTGCTGCTCAGCGACGGCTATGCGGCCTATGACCGCTATGCCCGGAACAAGCCACAGATCACCCAGGCCCAGTGCTGGGCGCATACCCGGCGCTACTTCGAGCGGGCGCTCAAGAGCGACCCAGCCGCCCAAGAGGCCCTGACCCTGATCGGCGGGCTCTACCGAGTGGAACAACAGATCCGGGAGAAAGGTCTCGAAGGCCAGAAGAAGCGGGACTACCGCAGCCGCCATGCGCTGCCGATCGCCGAGGCCTTCTTCGCCTGGTGCCACCAGCAGCGCCAGCGGATGGACCTGGTCAACACCGATCCGCTGGCCAAGGCCCTGGTGTATGCCGACAACCACCAGGCCCAGCTGAAGGTCTA
>RFHG01000044.1 GCA_003696465.1 Gammaproteobacteria bacterium
GAGCGGGCGGAGGAGGCGTCGCAGCAGGAGCGGTTTGCGTGTCCGGATTGCGGCCGGGAGTCGCCCGTGGAGGACGACCCCGAGCCGTTGATCCTGCAAGGGCGGCGGGGTGAGATCGAATACTCCGAGCCGCGTTGTCATTGCCGGTCTTGTCGCCGGGATTTTTTTCCCGGTGGCGGGCGAACTTCAGCGTCCGGTGCGTGAGACCGTGACGCCCTCGGTGTTGCAGAAGGTGGTCTGGGCGGGAGCCAACCTGACCAGTTTTCCGCAGGCCGCCGCGGCCCTGAAGATGCTGGCCGACATCGGACTCTCGGCGAAGCAGATCCGCCGCGTCACCGAACAGGTGGGGCGGGACCGGCTGGAAGAACGCCGGCAGTCCGTGGCGGAGTTCCGGAACAAGCCGCTGATGCAACGGCTGACTCCTCCGCAGGGCGTCGCAGCGCCGCAACTCGGCGTGGTGATGATGGACGGCGGCCGCTATCAGCGTCGGGACCACTTCGGCGAGAAAGACTACGACGGCTCCCACTGGAAGGAAGACAAAGTCGGCATCGTGCTGCACATGCAGAGCGCAGTGCAGGATTCCGATCCGCATCCGGAGTTTCCCGCATGGCTGGCCCGAGCCGAGGTGGTCCGGGAAATCGCCTCGCTGGGGACGGCGGAGTCGGAACAAGACGCGGTTGGCGAGGCTCTCTGCCCGACGGCGGAAGATGGTCCGGCCGCGTCGGCGACCGCTGCGGAGCCGACCGCAGAGGAACACGACGGCTTCGCGGAATGGTCTCCTCAATGGATCTCTCGCGAGGTCATCGCCAGCAGCGAATGCGGCAGCGACTTCGCCCATCATCTCGAATGCGTCGCCTGGCAACAGGGCGTGATCGCGGCCCCACGCATGGCGTTCGTGGCCGACGGCGCGCGTGTGAACTGGACGATTCACAAACAGCACTTCTCGCAGATGACCGGCATTCTCGATCTGATGCATGCGCTGAGCTACGCCTACCGGGCCGCGCAGGCGATCGATGCTTCCGGGAAGACGTCGCGGCGATGGGCCGAAGCGATCTGGCAGGGCCGCGTCGAGGAAGTCATCGCCGAGCTGCGCGCCGCACTTGAGCAGGACGAGCGGCCTGCCGACCAGCAGGAACCGCTTCAGCGCGCGCTGACCTATTACGAACACCACCGCGCCCGCATGAATTATCCCCGCTACCGCCGGGAGGGCCTTCCGCTGACCAGCAGCCACATCGAATCGACCATCAAGCGGATCAACATCCGCATGAAAGGCAGCGAGAAATTCTTCGGCCAGGAGACCGGCGAAACGCTGCTGCAACTCCGTGCCGACTCCCTATGCACCAGTCAGCCCCTGCCAACGTTCTGGCCCCGCTGGTTCGCAAAACAAAACGGAGCCAACCGCTACAGAAAACTCGCCGCCTGAATCACAATCCGGGGAATGCACCCCAAGCGCCCTTCCCCGCGCCGTGGGAACGGGCCGCGGTTGTCGATCGGACCGGGCTGGACCGTAGCGGCGCCCCAGTGGGTTCGCTTGTTTCAGCGATCGCACCACCCGGGGCCTGACGGCCCTCGGCTCGCCTTTTTGCTTGGCGAGCCGAGCGGGAACCGTCC
>RFHG01000309.1 GCA_003696465.1 Gammaproteobacteria bacterium
CGGTTGGCCGGGCCCGGGTGCATGACGATGGCATCGGGCCGCGCACGCCGCAGCCGTTCCGGCGTGAGGCCATAGAGCTGGAAGAATTCGTGTTCGCTCGGGATCAGTCCGCCCTGCATGCGTTCCTTCTGCAGGCGCAGCATGATGATGACATCCACATCCTCCAGTCCGGCCTCCAGTTCATGGAAGACATGCACGCCGAGCTGTTCGACATCGGCCGGGAGCAGGGTCTTGGGCGCGATGACGCGCACCTCGTGGGTGCCGAGGATGTTCAGTGCATGGATCTGCGAACGGGCCACCCGCGAGTGCAGGATGTCGCCGACGATGGCTACCTTGAGGCGATTGAAGTCGCCCTTGTGGCGGCGAATGGTGAACATGTCGAGCATGGCCTGGGTAGGGTGGGCGTGGCGCCCGTCACCGGCGTTGAGCACGCTGACATGCGGGGCCACGTGGCGGGCGATGAAGTGGGCCGCGCCGCTGTCGGCATGGCGCACCACGAACATGTCGCAGAACATGGCCTCGATGTTGCGCAGGGTGTCGAGCAGGCTCTCGCCCTTGGTGGTGGCGCTCTGCGCGATATTCAGATTGAGCACGTCGGCCGACAGCCGCTTGGCGGCCAGTTCGAAGGTGGTGCGGGTTCGGGTGCTCGGCTCGAAGAACAGGTTGACCACGGTCTTGCCGCGCAGCAGGGGTACCTTTTTCACCGCCTGGGCGTGCACGCTGACGAAGGACTCGGCGGTATCGAGGATGCGTTCCAGCAGGGCACGTGGCAGGCCCTCGATGGTGAGGAAGTGACGCAGGCTGCCATCCTCGCGCAGTTGCAGGTGATCGGTGCTCATGCCCGCACCTCCCGCTGCACGATCTGCCAGGTCAGGGGCTCCGGCCCGCTGACCAGAACCTCCTCGTATTCGGGCAGCTCCAGTCGCTCGCCACTGTATTGCGCACAGATCGGAAGCTCGCGTCCCCCGCGGTCGATCAGCACCGCCAGGCGGATGCTGGCCGGGCGGCCATAGTCGAAGATCTCGTTGAGGGCGGCGCGCACCGTGCGGCCGGTGTGCAGCACATCGTCCACCAGCAGGATGTGGGCATCCTCGACCGGGAAGGGGATGTGGCTGGGGCGCACCTCGGGGTGCAGGCCGATGCGGCTGAAGTCATCGCGGTAGAAGGCGATGTCGAGGCTGCCGATGGGGGCCGTGTGGCCGAGCCGCGCGGCCAGCGCCTCGGCCACCCACACCCCGCCGGTGCGGATACCAATGACCTGAAACGGCTTCGGTGGTCCATCGGGGTGATCGGCGCGGATGGCCTCGGCCATCCGGTCGAGCAGCGTTTGGCTATCGTTCATCGCGGTCTCTCTGGTTTCTGAGCCAGGTCTCGAGCTGCAGGGCGGCGGCCAGGGCATCGATCTCCTCCTTGCGGATGCGTCCGCGCGTGCCCTGCTGGCGCTGTTCCTTCAGCCGCCGCTGCGCCTCGACGGAGCTCAGGCGCTCGTCGACCCGGTATACGGGCAGATGATAGCGCCCTTCCAGTTGCCGGCAGAAGCGTTCGATGCGTTCGTGCAGCTCCGGGTTGGGGCTGCCGTCCATCTGCAGCGGCAGGCCAACGACCAGGGCCTCCGGCCGCCATTCCTCGATGAGGCGGGTAATCCCTGTCCAGTCCGGCTCTTCGTTGTGCCCGATCAGTGTGGTCAGCGGCGTGGCGGTGCCGGTAATGCCCTGACCCACGGCCACGCCGGTGCGCTTGAGGCCAAAGTCGAAGCCCAGCACGCGGCCGGTCATGCACGTTTCCGTTCAGGCATGGCCGGCATCTCCGCTCAACAGGTCGAGGTCGATGCCGAGCTGGGCCGCGGCGGCCTTCCAGCGTGCCTCCGCCGGCAGCTCGAACAGGATCTCGTGGCTGGCGGGGGTGGTCAGCCAGGCATTCTCGGCCAGCTCCTGTTCCAGCTGCCCCGGGCCCCAGCCGGCATAGCCCAGCGCTACCAGCATGTGTTCGGGGCCGCGGCCCTCGACGATGCCCTGCAGCAGGTCACGCGAGGTGGTCAGGGCCAGGTCCTCCCCAAACGGGAGGCTGTGTTGCCAGTTGCCGCGCGGACTGTGGACGATGAAGCCGTGTTCCTCCTGCACCGGCCCGCCGGAATAGACCGGAATCTCGGCATAACGGTCGGCATCCTCGATCAGCCCCAGCTGCTGCAGCAGCTCGCCGAGCGAAAAGTCGGTCGGGCGGTTGATGACGATGCCCAGCGCCCCTTCATCGTTGTGCTCGCAGATCAGGGTCACGGTATGAAAGAAGTTGGGATCGGCCAGGTTGGGCATGGCGATCAGGAAGTGGTTGCTCAGGCTGGTGCTGTTGTCGTCCATGCGTTGTGGCCTCATCGGGTGCTCAGGCTGTTGTCGCTGTGAAAGACCCAGGTGCGGGTGATCATGAGCTGATCATAGGTCTTGCGCATGTCGTTGGGAAAGGGGGGGAACGGTGCGGACAGCTCGACGATCCGTTTCGCGGCATCGTCCAGCACCTGCTCGCCGGAGCTCTGTGCCACCTCGATGTCGAGCACGCGGCCCTGGTTGTCGATCAGTACATTGAGGATGAGCTTGCCCGACAGGCGGCGGCGGATGGCCTCGTCGGGATAGTTGAGGTTGCCGATGCGCTCCACCTTGCGTACCCAGGAGTCGATGTAGCTGGCCTCGACCACGCTGCGCGTGCTCACTGCGTCGATGAAGCGGATGCGCGGGCGCTGGGCATAGCGCTGCGTTTCCCGGTTGAGCTCGGAGGTCAGGCGCGCGATCTCCAGGCTGCGATCGACGAGCTGCTGGCCGGTGATCTTCTTCTTCGTTCGTTCGCGCTCGGCATTGCGTTTCTCGCGCACCTTGCGTTCGCTGTCCTGCCCGGTGAGCACGCGGTTCTGCGCCTTTTGCTCCTGCGGCGGGGTGGCGGCGCGCATGCGAATGGGGGCCTGGCCGGGGCTGGGGCGCGGATCGAGCGAGGTGACCGGGCTGCTGGGGCGGCCCTTTTGTTCGCTGCTGCCGCTGGCCTGCTGGTTGGCCTGGGCGAGGAATTCGGCATCCTCCGGTGCCTTCTGCGCACGGGACTGCACCAGGATGATGTTCAGCGTGGGCGGCGGCTTGATGTGCTCGAGGTCGAAATCAAAACCCACCCCGAGGATGACGAGGGCATGCAGGGTGGCGGCAAGAAACAGGGCCAGCATGAGGCGGTCGCGGGGCTGGATTCTGGGTGGCTTCGGGACGGTTTCGCTCATTCGCTGTGGCGGGTCTGCTCCGGGCTCGGGGCATTGTAGCCGTCCGCGGCCGCCTTGTCAGAGGAATCGGTCACGGCGGCGAAGGGGTCGATGATCGTCGGTGCCGGTTGCGGCGGGCGAAGGAAATGCACGCGCGCGGCCATCTGCGGCGTCATCTCGATGTGGCCGTCCTCGGCCACCAGCAGCACCTCGCGGATGCCCATGCGCCGGGCAATGCGGGGCCAGTCGCGCGGCCCGGCGATGAACAGGGCGGTGGCGGCGGCATCCGCCGTGGCCGCCAGCGGGTGGATGACGGTCACCGAAAGGGTGCCGCGGGCCGGCCGGCCGGTGCGTGGATCGATGATGTGGTGGTAGCGTCGGCCCCGATATTCATAGCCCCGCTCGTAGCCGCCGGAGGTGAACACGGCCTCCTCTCCCTGCAGCTCGAGGGTGGCCAGGGGCGCATCAGGTGCACGCGGATCGCGAATGGCAATCTTCCAGGGGCGGTCGCCGGGGCGCCCCATGCCCTTGAGGTCGCCGCCGGCATTGATCAGGGCATTTTCGATGCCGAATGATTTCAGGCGTTCCAGGGCGCGGTCCACGCCATAGCCCTTGGCAAAGGCGCCGAAGTCGAGCTGCAGGCGCGGATTGTGCCCGCGTACCCGCACCCCCCGGATCTCGAGGTCGTTCAGGGTGGGCAGGTGCTGCAGATAGTCGCGGATCCATGTGCCCGACGGGGGTGGCCCGGCGGGGCCCTCGTCACGATGGAAGCCCCAGGCGGCAATCAGTTCGCCGATGGCCGGGTTGAACAGCTGCTCGCTCTGTTCGGCCAGCGGCCGGGCCTGCTCGATCAGGGCCAGTACCGAAGGGCCGGCGGAGAACCAGCCACCGGTGCGGGCCAGGCCGTTGAAGCGCATCAGCGAACCAGGATGCCAGGCATGCCAGGCCTCGTGCATGAGGCGGAAGTCCTCCTGCAGGGCCTGGAAGCCCTGTTCTGCCAGGCGGTCATCGTCGGTGTAGATGGAGACCGTGATCAGGGTACCGAAGGCGAGGATGTCCTGGCGGTGGATGCGGGGTTCGGTCCGACTGCAGGCAGCCACTGTCAGCAGCGCGAGCAGCAGGGGCAGCAGCCGTTTCATGCCGCCTCCAGGCGCTGCTCGATGGCATCGAACAGCTGGCCGGCGATGTTGCAGCCAAACTGGGCATCGAGTTCGCGCACGCAGGTTGGGCTGGTGACGTTGATCTCGGTCAGCCAGTCCCCGATCACGTCGATGCCGACGAACAGCAGCCCCATCTCGCGCAGGGTGGGGCCGATCTGTTCGCAGATCCAGCGATCACGGGCGCCGAGTGGTACGCCCTTCCCCGTGCCGCCGGCAGCCAGGTTGGCGCGGTGCTCGCCCTCGGCCGGGATCCGGGCCAGGGCGTAGGGCACGGGTTCGCCGTCGATGAGCAGGATGCGCCGGTCTCCTTCCCGGTATTCCGGCAGGAAGCGCTGGGCCATGATGCTGCGCCGCCCATGGTCGGTCAGGGTCTCGAGAATGACGTTGGTGTTGGGGTCGCCTTTTCGGATGCGAAAGATGGAGGCCCCGCCCATGCCATCGAGCGGCTTGACCACAATGTCCTCCAGGTCCTCGGCGAAGGCGCGCAGGCGGTTCATGTCGCGGCTCACCAGGGTCTCGGGGATGCACTGGGGGAACCGGGTGATGAAGAATTTTTCATTGGCATCGCGCAGGCTGTCGGGACGGTTGACCACCAGCGTGCCACGGGCAGCAGCCAGGTCGAGGATATAGGTGGTATAGATGTACTCCATGTCGAAGGGCGGGTCCTTGCGCATGAGGATGCAGTCGAGGTCGTCCAGGCGCATCAGGCCCTCCTCGCCCAGCCGGTACCAGTCGGTCGGGTCGTCACGTACCTCCAGTTGCCGGTAGCGGCCCAGGGCGACGCCGTCATGGACCAGCAGGTCGGACTGTTCGAAATAGTGCAGGGCCCAGCCGCGCCGCCGGGCCTCCAGCAGCATGGCCAGGCTGGTGTCCTTGGCCGGCTTGATGGTGTCGATGGCATCCATGACGATGCCGAGCATGCGCTTCATCGCTACCTCGCTTGACGGGACGAATTACGGCCTTTAGACCAATGCACAAGCCGCGCGGGCATGGCTAATATCGATTCAGGACGCGCGTACAGGCCGGTATTGTCCGAAACGGGAGTATACCCGACCCGCGCCGGCAGGCGGTCGAATGCGGGAATTTTTGATAATTGACCTGACAAACATCGGCCAAGTGATTGTTTATCTAAGAGCAGGTATTTGCGCAACCCGGTTTCTTGGGTTACATTCCAGTGCAGGACGATTGGTTCACACTAACGCATAGGGTGGTCCGTGAGCGAAACCGAAGAAAATGGCGTGTCAGGAGGCGACCTTCAGGGCCTGAAGGTCATGGTCATCGACGACAGCAAGACCATCCGTCGTACCGCGGAGAACCTGCTCAAGAAACAGGGCTGCGATGTCATCACCGCGACGGACGGGTTCGAGGCCCTGGCCAAGATTGCCGAGCACAAGCCCGACATCATCTTTGTCGACATCATGATGCCTCGGCTCGACGGCTACCAGACCTGCGCGCTGATCAAGCACAACAAGAGCTTCAAGGATACGCCGGTGATCATGCTGTCCTCGAAGGACAGCATCTTCGACAAGGCGCGTGGCCGCATCGTCGGCTCCGAGCAGTATCTGACCAAGCCGTTTACCAAGGATGACCTGATCGGCGCGATCAGGGAGCATGCCCCTGCGCGGGCCTGAGGAACAAGACCGTACAACAGGCCCTGCGGGGCTGCCGGAATCAACAGAACTTCTGGAGTGAACATCAATGGCACACATCCTCGTTGTTGACGACTCGCCGACCGAGATTCATGTCTTCAAGACCATGCTGGAGAAGAACGGCCACCAGGTCTCCACGGCCCAGAGTGGCGAAGAGGGCGTGCAGAAGGCCCAGGAGGTCCAGCCCGACCTGATCCTGATGGACGTGGTCATGCCCGGACTCAACGGCTTCCAGGCCACGCGCCAGCTCGGCAACAACGCCGCCACCGCCAATATCCCCGTCATCATCGTGACCACCAAGGATCAGGAGACCGACAAGGTCTGGGCCATGCGCCAGGGGGCCAAGGACTACATCGTCAAGCCGGCCAAGGAGAAGGATCTCATTGACCGCATCAACAATCTGCTGGGGTAGTACGCCATGTCCGCGGTCGCCGATTTCGATACGCCGTTTGCGCTGCTTTCGCGGCTCGACCGGCTGTGTCGCGAACGCGCCGCGGGTCTGCCCACCAGTGAACAGGTCCGGGAAGACTGGACCGGCGTCGAGTTCCGGCTGCACGGCATTGACCTGCTGGCAGCCATGAGCGAGGTGGCCGAGATCATCGCCGTGCCCGCCCTGACCCGAATCCCCGGGGTCAAGCCCTGGGTGCTCGGGATGGGCAACATGCGCGGCATGCTGTTGCCGGTCATCGACCTCGAGCGTTTCATCTTCGGCGAGCGCATTGCCGGCAGCGGCTATCGTCGCATGCTGGTGGTGCGGATGGGCGATGCCCTCTGCGGCCTGCTGGTACAGGAGGTCCATGGCATGCGCCATTACTGGGTCGACGAGAAGGTGGCCGAGCTGCCCGAGGGTATCGACGGGCGGCTCGAGCCCTACCTGGAGCACGCCTTCGAGCGCGAGCACCGCAGGGTGCCGGTATTCAGTGTGGAAAAACTGCTGGAAAGCGAGGCCTTCATGGATGTGGCCACATGAACAGGGGAGCGCTACACCCAAACGCGCCACTGCCACCAAAAAGCGAAAACCAAGGGGTTCAGGAGACTTGAGATCATGAATGCGCCATCCGCTCTGAAACAGGAGACCAGTAAGTCGATCGTCGTGCTCGGCGGTCTGCTGGTGTTCTTTATCATCCTCATGGTGGGGACCTTCATCTACACCACTATCCAGGATAATCACGACAAAAAATACATAAAGCTTTCCTCTGAATTGGCGCTATTGTCGCAGCGCGCAGCTACGGCAGCGCTTGAATCCGCATCAGGAAATGACCGGGCGTTTATACAGCTGAAGAAGCTGAGGGATCAATTTGATTTGAACCTGAAGACGCTCATGCAGGGGGATCCTCAGACCGGTTTGCCCCCGGTATCGGAAACCGATGATAAAAAACTGCAAGAATTGCTTGCAGACATGCAGAAGGAGTGGAAGGAATATCGTGAAAATCTCAGCACCATCCTTGATGGGCATGATGATATCGCCAATGTCAACGAGTACGTTGACATCATCAACGATTACATTCCCCAGCTCCTGGCCCTGTCCGACGAGGTGGTTGGTATCATGGTCAAGAACAAGGCCGATCCCGACCAGGTCTA
>RFHG01000310.1 GCA_003696465.1 Gammaproteobacteria bacterium
ACCTTCAGCGTGCGTTCGGCCTCGTCCAGCATCGACCACGCCTGTTCGGTGAGCCCCGGCAGGTTCTTGCTCGTCTGTCTCAGGCTGGCGAGGAGCTGTTCAGTGTTTTCAAGGTTCTCGTCGCTCAGCAGCCCCTGTCCGCGCTTGGCCAGGATCTCCAGGTTCTCCACCAGGTCCGGCAATGAATCGAAAAACTGGTCGAGAGTGGACTTTCTGGAGGCAATGACCGGCCAGGGCGGCTCGTCACGTGGCTCGACGGGCGTTGTCGGGCCGGCCTCCTGACGCAATTCCACAAAGGCAATACCGGTGATGCCCTGCAGCTTGAGTTGGGCGACCGTGTTGCGGGTCAGAGGGGTGCCGTCCCGGATGTCGACCAGCACACGCACATCAGTAGGACGTTCGGGCAGCAGCCGGATATCGACGACGCGGCCCACGCGCACCCCCAGGTAGCGCACATCGTTGCCAATGTCGAGGCCGGAGACGGAGCCCTCGAAGTCGATGGCATAGCGGTGGGTGTCGTGGTCGGTACGGCTGGCACCCAGCCACAGCAGAAACGCGGTGCCAGCAGCCAGGGCCAGGATCAGAAAGGCGCCTACGGCAATGAAGTGGCCTTCTTTTTCCATTTCAGGCGCGTTCCTCGTGCGTGCGGTCAAGACGGCTGGAGGCGTGGAAGTATTCCTGGATCCATGGATGCGGGTTGGCCAGCAGCCCCTCCAGGGAGTCGACGATGATCCTGCGGTCGACCAGTACGGCTATACGGTCGCAGATTCCGTACAGACTGTCCAGATCATGGGTGATCATGACCACGGTAAGGCCGAGCTGCCGCTGCAGGTAGCGGATCAGGCGGTCGAAGGCGCGGGCCGAGATCGGGTCCAGGCCGGAGGTGGGCTCGTCGAGGAACAGCAACGGCGGATCCAGCGCCAGGGCGCGTGCCAGTGCAGCACGTTTCTTCATGCCGCCCGAGAGTTCGGAGGGGAAGCGGTTGGCGGCCACCGGAGGCAGGCCGGCCAGGTGCATCTTGAGCCGCGCCACGGCCTCGCGCTCCCCGGGATCCAGGGTGGTGAATTCGGACAGCGGGAAGGCAACGTTGTCGAGCACGCTGAGCGAGGAGAACAGGGCCGAGTTCTGGAACAGTACTCCCCAGCGTCGCTGCAGCTGCTGCCACTGATCGTGCCCCATCGAGAGGATATCCGTACCCTCGTAGAGGATCTGCCCGGCGCTCGGCCGATGCAGGCCGAGCATGGTACGCAGCAGCACCGACTTGCCGGCTCCCGACCCGCCGACGATGCCCAGCACTTCGCCGCGCTGGATGTCGAGATCGAGCCCGTCGTGGACCACCTGACTGCCAAAGCGATTGACCAGGCCGCGGATGGAGATGATGGGTGTGTCCGGGCTTGCCATTCAGATGCCCAGCCGCGCAAACAGGATGGAGAACAGGGCGTCGGCAGCGATGACCAGAAAGATGGACTCGACCACCGATCGCGTGGTGAGCCGGCCGACACTCTCGGCCGAACCGGTTGCCTGCATGCCGCGCCAGGTACCGATCAGGCCGATGATGAGCGCAAACACCGGGGCCTTGATGATACCCACCCAAAAGGTGTGGAACTCGATGGTGTCCGCCAGGCGGGCAAGAAAGGTGGGCAGCGAGAGGTCGAGCATGGTCAGTGACAGCACACCGGCACCAAACAGGCCCACGAGGTCGGCCAGCAGGGTGAGCAGGGGTATGGCAATGACCAGGGCCAGCAGGCGCGGCAGGACCAGAATTTCAAACGGATCGAGCCCCATCGTGCGCAGGGCGTCGATCTCCTCGTTGCTCTTCATTACCCCAAGCTCTGCCGCGAAGGCACTGCCCGAACGACCGGCCACCATGATGGCAGTGAGCAGTACCCCCATTTCGCGCAGCACGGAAATGGCGACCAGGTCGATGGTGTAGATGGAGGCCCCGAACTGGGTCAGCTGATAGGCACCCTGATAGGCCAGCACCACGCTGATGAGGAAGGCGATCATGGCCACGATGGGGATGGCATGGATGCCGGTGGCATTGAGATGAAAGGAGATCGAACGCGGCCGCAGCCTGCCTGGCCGGATCAGCCCCCGCCCCAGCGCGCTCGCGGCATGGCCCAGAAAGCCGAGAAAATCGGTCAGCGTCATGCGCAGCTGATAGGCGGCATGGCCGAGCCGGGCCAGTTCGCGCGGAAGCAGCGGGGGAAGGGGCGCAGGCCCGGGGGCTTCCGGCAGGTCCTCGAACAGGGCAAAGTGGTGGATGTCGAGTCCGCTGTCATCGACCTCGACACCGCGTGCCCTGAGCGCCTGCAGGTCGCGATACAGCAGCCAGGCCGGGATCGGGTCGATGTGCTCGAGCCCGTTGGCTACCAGGCGCAGGCGCGCGGAAGGCCAGCCCTCCAGGGTGGCCAGTGCTGCCCGTACCGGCGCAGGTCGTCGCTGGTCCAGCGCCCCTGCATGCTCAGGCAGTCGTTGCCACAGGATTCGAGCAGCCTCATGCAGGGCACCCCATCAGGAAATTGATATTTGCCATGTTGCCCATGGCCGGAATGGGCTAAGGTAAACCTGAGCACACAGCATAAACCACGAACAAGATGCCTCAAACCCCAGGCAGAAATACCGAGACATTACGCCGGGTGCAGGTGTGGGGCGGCTGGCTGCGTCTGGCCCATGCCCTGCTGGCCCTGTCCACGCTGGTCCTGATCGGCACCGGCTGGCTCGTCGCCGAGACGCCTTCCGTCGCGGAGGTGGCCAGCGACATCCACTACTATGCCGCCAGCCTGCTGGTGGTGGGCCTGCTGCTGCGGGGCTGGCTGCTGTTCTTCGGCAGCGAGGGCGAGCGCATCGACCAGCTCGTGCCCGGTCCGGGCGAGGGTCGTCGCATCCGTGAGATGCTGCTGTTCTATCTGAGCCTGGGGCGGGCCCGGCTGCCGCACTGGTACAGTCACAATCCCCTGTGGAAGCCCCTGTACCTGCTGCTGTTGCTGATCCTGCTAGTGATGGTGATCAGCGGCGGCTTCATGCAATCGCATCCGCTGGTGTGGAAGCTCTATCTGCCAACCGTGCACGCCTTTTGGGCCAGTGTGGTTGGCTGGCTGGTACTGCTTCACGTGGTGGCCGTGGTCTGGCACGACTACAAGGGTGGTCAGGCCGATGTCTCGGCCATCATCAACGGCTGGCGCATCTTTCCGGTGGACCGCAGCGAGCTGCCCCCGGCGCCGCTGCATGATGGCGTGGTGGCGCGTTTCGACCTCGATGCCTTGAAGCAGCGCCTGCCGCGCGGCGATTCCGATGCCGAAGACCGCGACTGAGTACCCGGGTGTGGATTCGCTATACTCTTTTCAAGAAAACTGTTGAATTAGGGATTGGGCGGCATGGCCGAGGACGAGGCGGAGAAGGATCAGAACATGAATACCGAATCGCGGAATTTCGTCGAGCGAAGGCGCGGGGAGCGCCGTTCCTATCGGACGCGGCCCAGGTTCCCCCTGGTGGACAGTGACGGCAACCTGGTCACGCACAACCGCCGGCGCATCGTCGACCGGCGCCTCGCGCGCCTGACTCCGGAAGAGATCCAGGCCAAGCGTTCGGCTCACGGTATCGAGCTGCGTTTTCGTGGCAAGCGTTACGAGGTCAACATCACCCGTCCGCGCCTCACGCTGGGGCGGACCCATCTCTGTGGCCTGCAGGTGCTCGAAGGCCCGGTCTCCCGAGAGCATGCCATCATCCGTTTCGATGACGGCAAGGTCTATCTGGAAGACCGCAGCACCAACGGGACCTACATCCGTCTGGAGGGGGACGAGCAGGACCAGTTCCTGCACAAGGACGAGGTCCGCCTGCGCGGACGTGGCAAGATCAGCCTTGGCCACCCCATCGACCAGAATCCGGAGCACCTGATCCGCTTCGAGGTGGACTGAACTTACACCACCCGCAGGGCCCCGGCGGCACACAGTCCGGACAGCAGGCTGCAGGCGGCCCTCAGTACGGTTTCCATGTCGCTGCCGGTCTCGCGGGCAAAGTCCTCTGCGAGCGCCCGAACGGTTTGCCCCGGCCTTGCCTCGATCTGCTGCAGCAGCCATGCACTGGCGGGCTCGAGCAGGGTGAAGTGCACTTCGTCATCGGCATCCCGGTGCACCAGCAGCCAGGTCGGTTCCGGCGCGTCCGGTTGCCACTGGCCACTGATCCGGTGCACCGACCAGTGGTAGCCCAGCAGACGCGCCACCGGGCTCGGTTCCAGCCGCTGTTCCGGCAATGATTCCGCTGGCCATTCCGTGGCCGGCGGGGCCTCGCCCTCGGCCGTGGCCAGCTCCAGTTCGATCCACTCGTAATGCGCCAGCTCGGGCAGCCAGGGTGGCAGTTTGCCGCCAGCCTCCGCTACCCACTCGACGAATTCGCCCCCCACCTCGTGGAACAGGGGCGTGCGGAACCGGTGCTCGCGAAAGAAACGGCGCACGAGGGCAGTCCAGTCATCCTCGCCCAGGACCTCGCGGCAGACCGGGAAGGCCGCCGAGACCAGCCCCAGCACATTGTTGAAGAAGAGCTCGCGGTAGATGGCCATGCGCCGGTCTTCCACACCCTCCGGCGCCGGTGTGCCCTCCGGATCCCGGATGTGTCCGGCAAAGCGCCGCTGCTGGTGCTGCAGCTCGTTCATGCGGCGCCGCCCGCCTGCAGGCCCGGTTGCCGATGGCTGGCCTGGATGCGGCGAATCACCGCCACCTCGTCGAGCAGCTCGGCCAGCGGGGGAATGTTGAAGTCGCGCTCCAGCAGGGTGGGCATGAGTCCGAAACGGGCATAGGCCGCATCGAGCAGGCCCCATACCGGATCGATTACTTCGGCGCCATGGGTATCCACCAGCAGGTCCTCGGCCTCCACATAGTGGCCGGCCACATGGCAGTAGACGATGCGCTCGCCGGGCAGCCCGGCGAGGAATTCCTGCGCGTCATAGCCGTGATTGACGGCGTTGACGTAGATATTGTTGACATCCAGGTGCAGCAGGCAGTCGGCCTCCTCGATGACGGCACGAATGAACTCCAGCTCGCTCATCTCCCGGTGCGGCTGGGCATAGTAGGAAACATGCTCCATGGCGATGCGCCGGCCGAGGATGTCCTGCGCACGCCGGATGCGCCCGGCGGTGTAGTGAACCGCCTCCTCCGTGAAGGGCAGGGGCATCAGGTCGTACAGGTGCCCGTCGGCCGAGCAGTAGCTCAGGTGCTCGCTGTAGAGCGGGCAGTGGTGGCGTTCCATGAAGGCACGGATGTCCCGCAAAAGTGTCTCGTCCAGCGGATCGGGGCTGCCAATGGACAGCGACAGCCCGTGCAGGACCACCGGCCGCTGTTCCGCCAGCGCGGCGAAGCGCCGGCCCAGGCTGCCGCCCAGGCCGATCCAGTTCTCCGGCGCGACCTCGAAGAAATCGATCGAGTCCGGTATGCCCTGCTCAAGTTCGTCGAGCAGGTCGCGGCGCAGGCCGAGGCCGGCGCCATGCAGGGCGGGTTTGCTGCTGTTCATCGGCTTCTCCCGGATGGTTGCCGTTATCCTAGCAGACCGCGGGGGTGGCGGGCGGTTCCCCAGCGGGTACAATCGGGCCATGGACAAGGTCAGCCTACATTGTCATGTAAGCGGCCGGGTGCAGGGCGTGTTCTTCCGTGCCAGTACCCGCGAACAGGCGCGCGAGCTGGGGCTGGACGGCTGGGTGCGCAATCTCCCCGACGGCCGGGTCGAAGTGCTGGCCTGCGGTCCGGCGGATGCCATCGACCGCCTGCATGCCTGGCTGGCCGAGGGGCCACCCCTGGCCCGGGTCGAGGCACTGGACTGCCGGCGCGGGGCCGGCTGCCCCGAGGCCCTGACGGGTTTTCACATCATTCACTGAGGAATGGGCATGGACGAAACCCTCACTGCCGAGCAGGCAGGGAAACAGGCCGTGCATCTGCCGCAACGCTTTGTGCTTGCCGAGGTGCTCGATGCGCTGGTTGCCGACGGCATCCTGCGCGAGGCCGATGCGCGCCTGCTGAAGTCGGTGTCGGCGGCCAGTACCGGGGCGGGGCGTCATCCCTTCGTCATCATCGCCGACCGCGGCTGGCGCCATGCCAGCGAGCCCGACCGCGCCCTGACCATGGACGACATGGTGCAGTGGCTGGCGCAGGGCACCGGCCTGCCGATACGCGAGATCGACCCGCTCAGGATCGACGCCGCCCGCGCCACCGGCATCATGAGCCATGCCTATGCACGGCGGTTCGGCCTGCTGCCGCTGGAGGTGCACGACGACCACGTGGTCATTGGCGTGGCCAGCCCGGAAACGGCCGACTGGATGCCCGAGCTCGAGCGGGTGCTGGGCAAGCGCATCGAGCGGGTCATCGTTGCGCCGGACGAGATCGAGCATTACCTCGACGAGTTCTACGCCCTGTCCCATTCGGTGCTGGGCGCCCACGCCGGCCAGAACGAACGCCTCGACGGGGTGCAAAACCTCGAACAGCTGGTGGAGATGGGGCGCAAGGGCCAGCTCGATGCCAACGACCAGCATGTGGTCACCATCGTCGACTGGCTGCTGCAGTACGCCTATGAACAGCGTGCCAGCGACATTCATCTCGAGCCGCGCCGCGAGCAGGGGCAGGTGCGCTTTCGCATCGATGGCGTGCTGCACCCGGTGTACCAGTTCCCGCCGTCGGTGATGGGTGCCGTCACCAGCCGGCTGAAGATCCTCGGACGGATGGACGTGGCCGAAAAGCGGCGCCCGCAGGATGGCCGCATCAAGACCCGCACCCCCGGAGGCAGCGAGATCGAGCTGCGCCTGTCCACCATGCCCACGGCCTTTGGCGAGAAACTGGTGCTGCGCATCTTCGACCCCGAGGTGATGGTGCGCGACTTCTCCGAACTGGGTTTTGCCCGCGACGACCTGCAGCGCTGGGAGGCACTGGGCGCGCAGCCGAACGGCATCGTGCTCGTCACCGGACCCACCGGCTCGGGCAAGACGACCACGCTCTACAGCACCCTGTTGCGCCTGGCGCGGCCGGAGGTCAATGTCTGCACGGTGGAGGATCCGATCGAGATGGTCGAGCCCCGACTCAACCAGATGCAGGTGCAGCCGGCCATCGGGGTGGACTTTGCCAGCGGCATCCGCACCCTGATGCGGCAGGACCCCGACATCATCATGGTGGGCGAGATTCGCGACCTGGAGACGGCCGAGATGGCCATCCAGGCGGCGCTCACCGGCCACCTGGTGTTTGCCACCCTGCACACCAACGACGCCCCTTCGGCCATCACCCGCCTGCTCGAGCTGGGGGTGGCGCCCTACCTGCTCAGGGCCACCCTGCTGGGGGTGCTGGCCCAGCGTCTGGTGCGCACCCTGTGCCCGGCCTGCAAGCGGCCGCAGGCCACCGACGAACGGCTGTGGCAGTCGCTGGTGCGCCCCTGGAACGTGAAGCCGCCGGAACAGGTTTTCGAGCCCGAGGGCTGCCCGGAATGCCGCCACACGGGCTATCGTGGCCGCATCGGCATCTACGAGCTGCTCACCGTGATCGACCGCTTCAAGTCCAGCGTGGGGCCGGATACCGATCTGGCCGAACTCCGTCGCCTGGCCATGGCCGAGGGCATGAAGACCCTGCGCCTCGATGGCGCACGCAAGGTGGGGCAGGGCCTGACCAGCATCGGAGAGGTCCTGCGCGTGACCCCGGCCGGTAGCGCATAGCCCTGCCGCGGCACCCCGCCGGCCTGCCGGCATGATAAAATGCGCGGCCTCGATCAACCCGAGGCCGTCATGCCCGATCGCATCCGCGAGATCCCCTACAACTACACCTCCTTCTCCGACCGCGAGATTGTTATCCGCCTGCTCGGTGAGGAGATGTGGCAGATCCTGGAACAGCTCCGGGGCCAGCGCCATACCGGCCGCTCGGCGCGCATGCTGTTCGAGGTGCTGGGCGACATCTGGGTGGTGCAGCGCAACCCCTATATCCAGGACGACCTGCTGGCCAACCGCAAGCGCCTGGCCTCGCTGGTTCATGCCCTGCACCATCGTCTCGACCAGATCGAGCAGCGGGCCAACGGCAATGCCCTGGCACTGCGGCTGGTCGAGGCCGCGCGCGAGGCGGTGGCCGAATTCGAGGCCTGGTTCCCGCGCACCCGCAACCTGCGGGCCCGGGCCCTGCGCCGTTTCCGCCGCGTGACCCGCCGCGACAACATCGACTTTGGCGGCATGGCCCGCGTCTCGCACGTGACCGATGCCACCGACTGGCGCGTGGAACTGCCCTTCGTGGTACTGACGCCGGATTCGGAGGAGGAGATGGCGCGCCTGGTGGCAGCCTGCATCGAACTGAGCCTGACCGTCATTCCCCGCGGGGGCGGCACCGGCTACACCGGCAGCGTGGTGCCGCTCACCGAGCACAGCGCGGTCATCAACACCGAAAAGCTGGAAGGGCTGGGGCCGGTGGAGCAGCGCAGGCTGCCTGGCCTGGAACAGCCCGTGGCCACCATCCGTGCCGAGGCCGGGGTGGTGACGCGGCGCGTGTCCGAGGCCGCCGCCGAGGCCGGCTTCGTGTTCGCCGTCGACCCCACCTCGCAGGATGCCTGCACCATCGGCGGCAACATCGCCATGAACGCCGGCGGCAAGAAGGCAGTGCTGTGGGGCACCACCATCGACAACCTGGCCTCCTGGCGCATGGTCACGCCGGATGCGGACTGGCTGGAAGTCGAGCGGCTCGATCACAACCTGGGCAAGATCCACGAACAGGAAACGGTGCGTTTCCGCATCACCCGCTACGAGTCCGACGGCCACACCCCCCGCGGCGAGCCCGAGATCATCGAGCTGCCGGGTGCCGCCTTCCGCAAGCAGGGGCTGGGCAAGGACGTGACCGACAAGTTTCTCGGCGGCCTGCCCGGCATCCAGAAGGAGGGCTGCGACGGGCTCATCACCTCGGCCGTGTTCGTACTGCACCGCATGCCGGCGCACATCCGTACCGTGTGCCTCGAGTTCCATGGCAAGGACCTGCATCGCGCGGTGCCGGCCATCGTCGAGATCAAGGACTACCTCGACGGTCTGCCCGATGTGGTGCTGTCGGGGCTCGAGCACCTCGACGAGCGCTACGTGAAGGCGGTGCGCTATACCCCCAAGGGCGCGCGCGGCCAGTTGCCGAAGATGGTGCTCATTGCCGACATCGCCGGCGACGACGAGGAGGCGGTCGCCGCCGCGGCCTCCGAAGTCGTGCGCCTGGCCGCCCTGCGCGATGCCGATGGATTCGTGGCCGTGAGCCCCGAGGCACGCGCCCAGTTCTGGCGCGACCGGGCCCGCACCGCCGCCATCGCCGCCCATACCAACGCCTTCAAGATCAACGAGGACGTGGTCATCCCGCTGCCGCGCCTGGCCGAGTATTCCGAGGGCATCGAGCGCATCAACATCAACCAGTCGATGCGCAACAAGCTGAAGATGCTCGACGCCATACGCGCCTGCCTCGATTCCGACCTCGAGGGCTGGTTGCGCGAGGCCGGTGTCAGCGTGCCCCCCGAGCGCTGTGCGCTGCTGGAGGAAAAGCGCCAGGCGGCCATCGACCATGTCGAGACGGTGCGCGCGCGCTGGCTCGCCATCCTCAATCACCAGGACGAACCGGCATCAAGCCACCCCGAGCTGTTGGACGAGCCGGCCCGCAGCGCGCTGGAAAACGACTTTGGTGGCGATGCCCCGCTGTATCGGCTGCTGCTCACCCGCGACCTGCGCATCTCCTTCCGGCGCGAGGTTGAAAAGCCACTGAAGGACATCTTCAGCGGTGACGACTTTGCCCCCCTGCGCGGGCGCCTGGACGAGATCCATGCCGAGATCCGGGCCAGCCGCCTGTTCGTGGCCCTGCACATGCATGCAGGAGACGGCAATGTGCATACCAACATCCCGGTCAACTCGCACGACTACGAAATGCTGCGCGAGGCCGAGCGCATCGTCGACGAGATCATGGCCCTGGCCCGCAGCCTCGGCGGGGTCATCTCCGGCGAGCATGGCATCGGCCTGACCAAGATCCAGTACCTGTCCGAGGACGACCTGCAGCACTTCGTCGAGTACAAGCGCAAGGTCGACCCCGAAGGGCGTTTCAACCGCGGCAAGCTGATGCCGGGCTCGGGACTGGACAACGCCTATACACCCTCGCTGCAGCTGGTCGAGCAGGAAGCACTCATCCTCGAGGCCAGCGAGCTCGGCGAACTCAACGAGTCGATCAAGGACTGCCTGCGCTGCGGCAAGTGCAAGCCGGTCTGCACCACCCATGTGCCCCGGGCCAACCTGCTCTACTCGCCGCGCAACAAGATCCTGGCCAGCAACCTCATCACCGAGGCCATCCTCTACGAGGAGCAGACGCGCCGCGGTATCTCCCTGCAGCACTTCGAGGCCATGAACGATGTGGCCGACCACTGCACCATCTGCCACCGCTGCCTCGCGCCCTGCCCGGTGAACATCGACTTCGGCGAGGTTACTGCCCGCATGCGGCATCTGCTCAAGGCGCAGGGGCAGCGCCACAGCAGCCCGGTGACGCGGGCCTCCATGGCCTTCCTCAACGTGCGCGAGGCCGGCGCGGTGAAACTGCTGCGGCGCCTGCTTATCAACTGGAGCTACCCACTGCAGCGCTTCGGGCATGCCCTGTTCAGGAGGCTCGGCCTGCTGCGCCAGAAACGGCCTCCGGCCACCACCGGCAAGCCGCCGATGACCGAACAGGTGGTGCATTTCGTGCGCCACCCGCTGCCGGCCGGGGTGCCCGCGCGCACCGTGCGGGCCGAACTGGGGCTCGAAGACGAACGCTATGTGCCCATCCTGCGCGATCCCGAGCAGGAAGACGCCGAGGCGGTGTTCTACTTCCCCGGCTGCGGCTCCGAGCGCCTGTTCAGCCAGATCGGGCTCGCCACCATGGCCATGCTGCGCCATGCCGGCGCCCAGGTCGTGCTGCCCCCCGGCTACCTGTGCTGTGGCTATCCGCAAAATGCCGGCGGCGATCACGAGCGCGGCAGCCGGATCAGCACCGAGAACCGCGTGCTGTTCCATCGCATGGCCAACACCCTCAACTATCTCGACATCCGTACCGTCATCGTCTCCTGCGGCACCTGCATGGATCAGCTGCTCACCTACGAGTTCGAGCGCATCTTCCCCGACTGCCGGCTGCTCGATATCCACGAGTACCTGATGGAAAAGGGCATCTCCATCGATGGCGTCGAGGGGCGGCGCTATCTCTACCACGAACCCTGCCATACGCCCATGAAGCATCATGATGCAGTCGAGGTGGCCGGCCGCCTGCTGGGCAGCGAGGTGCAACTCTCGGATCGCTGCTGCGGCGAGGCCGGTACCTTCGCCGTCAGCCGCCCCGACATTGCCACCCAGGTACGCTTCCGCAAGCAGGAAGAGCTCATGAAGGGCGTGCAGCGCTATACCGGCGCGGCAGAGCCGGTGCGGGACGGTTCGGTCAAGATCCTCACCTCCTGCCCGGCCTGCCAGCAGGGGCTGAGCCGGTACCGCGAAGACACCGGTCTGGATACCGACTACATCGTCGTCGAGCTGGCCGGCCAGGTGCTCGGCGAGGGCTGGCAACGACGCTTCATCGAACAGTGCCGCCATGGCGGCATCGAGAAGGTGCTCCTGTAATGGCCGAGATCAATCGCGACCGCCTGCAGTACCCCGTACTCGAGAAGGCCATCTACGGCATGCAGCCGCTGCCCGAACTGGTGCAGGACAGCCGTTTCCTCGACGGCTGGCGCATTGCCGACTATGTCGGCCGGCCCGAGCTGGGCGATGCCGATCCGCGCTGGAAGGTGCCGGTGCCCGTCACCTCCGAGGAACTGTTCGAGGACCAGGGCGGTTTCCTCTTTCGCTTTACCGGCCGGCCCGGCGAGGACGGATTCGATGTCGCCGTGTTCGCCACCTTCATCGTCATCGAACTGCGCCCGCGCACGCAGCGCACCGAATTCCTCGTGCTGGCCCCCATCCCGCCAGCAGCCGATGAGGAAGAGCTGCCCTACGCCGCCTTCCTCGAGGGCCAGAACACGAAAGGGCTGCAGGAACGCCTGCGCGAAACCGACGCGCAGGCAGACTTCGCCGACGAAATGCTGCGCCTGATCCAGCGCCTGCGTACCCCGATGCAGGATGCGCGTGGCGGCTTCTTCAGTCGCCTGTTCGGGCGCGGGAGGTAGGTTGCCGGATACCTCCGCCCGGGAGCAGGGTGCGCGCCGCGTATTGAGGTGGCTATCCTCGGCCCGACACGCTGGCTCCGGCCTGTGTATGCGCGGCTGCGGACTTGAAGTTGTGCCCCGTATCGCGTAGCCTTCTGCGCAGTCAACAGGGATCGAACCGGAGTTACAGGGATGCACAGCCCCGCCACGGATGGACGCCTCTGCCTGCAAGGCCCGAACCTCACCCTTGAAGCCGTCGAACTCGAGCACCACGAGACCGTGGGCCGGCCCTTCGTTGCCCGCGTGGTCATCCCGCAACTCGATCCCCGGCTCGACCTCATCGGGCGCAGCCTGCAGCTCGTGTATCCGGCGCCCGACGGCACCGAATCCGTCATTGCCGGCGTCATCGCCGCCGCCCGCGTCGACCATGCCGGCCGGGGCGAGCTGCTGCTCTGCTCCCATGCCGTGCTGCTCGATCACACCCGGCATCATCGCCTGTGGCTCGATCGCGACTTCGCCGGTCTGGCGCGCGCCCTGTTCGAGGAGGCCGGTTTCCCCTGTGGCCAGCTCCAGTTCGACCTGCGCCGCAGTCATCCCGTCCGGCCCTGGCGCCTGCAGGCCGACGAAAACGACCTCGAATTCCTGCAGCGGCTGTGTG
>RFHG01000311.1 GCA_003696465.1 Gammaproteobacteria bacterium
AAGACCCGGATCAGGCGACTGTTGAGACCCTTGCGTGGTTCACTCATCCGGCAGTCACCTCAACGGCTGAGCAGGTAATGGCCCACGTACCACTCCTTGCCATCCCGGTAGCCGAACAGTTCCTCGCAGGCCATGAAGAACATGCGCCAGCGGTTGATCCAGCGGCCGGACTGCGCGCGGCCGTAGGTCTCGTTGAAGATCTCGCGGATCTCGTCAGCATGGGCATCCATGTTGTTCAGCCAGGCCCGTGCCGTACGGGCATAGTGGGTGCCGTTGACCTGCCACTGCTGGCGCACGGGCAGGACGGCTTGTGTCCGGCTGAAGATGTCGAAACTGGGCATGACGCCGCCGGTGAAGAAATGCCGGGCCATCCAGTCCGACTCGCCCTGATCCTCGAACGGATACATGAAGCGGTCATGGCAGAAGATGTGAATGAAGAAGGTGGCATCCGGTGCCATCCACTGCCGGACCCGGGCAAAGAGCCCCGCGTGGTCACGGACGTGCTCGAGCATTTCGACGCTGACAATGCGATCAAAGGTGCCATTGAGTTCCAGCGTGTTGACGTCGCGGGTGAGCACGGTCAGGTTGGTCAGGCCCCGTTCCCGGGCGCGCTGATCGATGAACTGCTTCTGGGACCGGGAGTTGGACACGGCGGTAATGTGCGAATTGGGGAGGCGTTCGGCCATGAACAGGCTCAGCGATCCCCAGCCACAGCCCAACTCAAGAATGCGCTGACCGTCATCCAGTTCCGCACGGGCCAGATAAAGCTCGAGCATGGCACGCTCGGCGTCAGCAAGGGTGCTGTCATCCCGCTCGAACAGGCAGGCGCTGTACTTGAGATGCGGGCCGAGCACGCGCTGGAAGAACTCGGGAGGCAATTCGTAATGCTGCTGGTTGGCCTCGTCGGTGGCCACGGCCACGCGGCCCTGCCCGGGGCGCAGGGCGTCCGGGTTGACGGGTCGGCGTTCACACTGCTTCAGGCGTTCGCCGCAGAGCTTGCGAATGCCCATGCGAATGACGGGGTCGGGGAACCAGCCGTTTTCAGCCATGTTGATCAGATTCATGTTTCGGTCTCCAGGGAATGAAGGGTGAGGTGGTGCGCTGGTAGCGTCGGTAGTCGTTCCCCCGGCTGCGCAGCGCCTGCTTTTCGGTGTGGGGAATGCCCGTCACCGCGTACAGGAAGGCGAACACCAGCAGGGGAAAGCCCCATAGCAGGGCGCCACCGGGCGAGTTCAGGGCGAGCAGCGGCCAGGTGAAGCTGTGCAGCCACTCGAAGAAGTAGTTGGGGTGACGGGAATAGCGCCACAGGCCGTCGCGACAGGTGCGGCCGCGGTTTTCCGG
>RFHG01000312.1 GCA_003696465.1 Gammaproteobacteria bacterium
GGAATTTTCTCGGCGTGAGCCCGGGTTTTCTGACATCTGACAGCAAAGCGTTCTGATGTCTGACATCTGCGCACCGGAGGTGCGCTCTCTCTGCGCGAACTGGTTTTTCTGACCTCGGACAGCGAAGCGTTCTGACATCTGACATCTGCGCGCCGAAGGCGCGCTGTTTCCGTGGCTGACAAAAAACGATCGCGGGCGCACCTGACCCGAACAAGGCGTCAACGAACCAGGTCTCAATGGGATTGCCGAGTATGATTAGACCCTCCTACCTCACACACATTTGCGTGGGCCTTTTTTCCATTTTGCTCCTTTTAGGGATGTTTCTCTGGCCGGCAGGGGATGTTTCGGCGCTGCAAAGTCACCAGAAGTCAATCTGGGCCCTCTACCAGGGACGTCCTGTCGAAATGCGGGAAGACTTTGTTTCAGGTGGCTTTGAATACCATGCCCTGGACGCCAACGGGTCCGACCTGGCATTGTCCGCTACCGAACAGGAAGCCGTGCGCCTGACTTTCAAAATGCTGTCTACCGGGTATCTCAACCCGGACAACCTGGATGATATTTCCAGCCTTCGTCAGTCTTTGAGTCGTGCCCGCACATACCATGTCGCTATCCGTGCCCTCGAAGTCCTGCAGGACAAGCTTGCCGAGGCTGGAGTCGATGCCTTTGCCGCCTGGCTGACGGGTGGGGTGAGTCTCGCCGGGTCTGTTTCCGCCGAAGTGCTGTCGGAGTTGACCGACGCAGCCGTCAGTTCTCCCAGACTGCTGGCCGAAGGGATTGGCTCGGCGACCATTAAAGCCAACGTGAAACGTCTTGAGAGAATCGAGAGTTTCCTGCGTCAGGCCCGAGATGACGGTTGGGGGGAATCACCCCAGAAACCGCTGAATCTGCTTGAAATTCACAGGATGTATCGGGACGCAATGGCTGTGGATACGATGCTGCTCCCTGCCGGAGAGCTGCTTCAGGCTTTGCAGCCCGATCCCTCCCTGTGGGGGCAGGTCAAGCGTTTGGTCGGCAAGATCCTCGGCCGTACTGCCGATGTTGCCTCACATGGGGCTGCGAAGCCGGCCCTGGCTGCCTATGGTGCGTTCAAGAGTGTCGCAGAGGCCGTTCCCGCTTTTGCTGATTTTGTCAAAAAAGTCGATGAAAAGGCCCAGAAATGGAAGACCTCTGAGGCCGGATTGGGCACTTTCCCGCCCGGTTTCGATCCGGGCAGCGCTCCATCGGCAATGGTTCTGGGGCAGGATCGCCGGCAGAATGTCGATGTCGACCGGGCAAAAAGGGCCTTGCCCTACGCCGCCATGAGCCTGGCCGTCTACGGCGGTAGCGATGATGTCATACCGGCCGGCTGGTCGCGCGACCGCAACCTTGAAACCCGTAACAGGCTGACCGGCTTTCACGGGAGCGTTTTCACCGGCCCTGGCAACGAGGTCATTGTTGCTTTTGAGGGGACCTACAGCAAATCAATCCCTGACCTGATAACCGACCTGGTACAGTTTCTGGCCCAGTGTCATTTAAGCAAGCAGTACAAGGAAGGTCTTGATCTGTACGACAGGGCAGCGGCTGCCTTTCCCGGCCGCACTATCAGGGTGACAGGGCATTCTCTCGGCGGCGGGATCGCACAGTATGTCGCGTTGAAGCGCGGCGTTGATGCCATCGTGTTCAATGCCGCCGGCCTGGGGCCGGCGACCATGAAGAATATTGGCCAAAGTCTCTATGACAAGGGCCTTTGCACCGGCTCCAGGTTTCCCGGTGGCGGGCTCGTTCTCATGATTGCTGACCTGATCGTCGGTGGCAAGCCATCCGTTCCCGACTCTCCCGGTACCCAGAGATTTGTCACCAAGGGGTTTCTCACGAGCGATAGCGAAGAGACAAGACAGCTGTTTGACCTGGTTGGCACCAAAACCGGCACCTACGCCGGGTCGTCATGGGATGTCCCCATGGTTGTGACCCAGAATGGTTGGGGTGGTCTCCTTGAACGTCACGGCATGCAAAACATGTATAACGCCCTTCTCGCCCTCTCGCTGGCAGGACAGTCTTCATCCGAGCCGGAGGGGTCCGTTCTTGCCGTGGTCGACAGCAGTGGCAGCATGACGCGGACCGACCCGCACGATTTGCGTCTGAAGGCGCTGCACATGCTGGTCGACGGCCTGGGGGATACCTCGGCCTTCGGGCTGATCGATTTCGACAGCCATGCCCGGAAGGTGGCCGGGCTGGAGCCGCTGGGGCTGTACAACAGTGACCGGCGCCGCCGGCTGCACCGGGCCATCGACCGGGTCGACAGCGATGGCGGCACCAATATCGGCGGTGCCCTGAAGCTGGCGGGATCGATGCTCGGCGAAGCCGGGGCGGTCGAAAATCTTGCGGTGGTGCTGCTCACTGACGGTGCCGACAGTTTTGGCTGGACCGGCTCACTGGAGACGATCCCCTCGGACGTGCCGATTCACACCATCGCCCTGTCCAGCCAGGCCGACCGCACCGCCCTGGGCAACCTGAGCGCCGCGACCGGCGGTATCCACGATATTGCCGAAACCGATGAAGACCTGGTGCGCATCATGGGCAACCTGCTCGACCAGTCGGTTGGCGGCCAGGCGTTGCTGATTCAGGTCGCCAAACTGGAGCAGGGGCAAACCCACAAAGCCGATGTCTGGGTCGATACCGGCACCGAGGTGCTCAAGGTGTCGGTCGCCTGGGCCGGCAGCGACATGGACCTGAACCTGATTTCCCCCGACGGCCGGCGCATCAGCATCGACCAGGCGAAAAGCTCCGGCTACGGTGTCGAGGCGCCCGCCTACGACATTATCCGCGTGCCCCATCCGGCCCCAGGCCGCTGGCGCATCGAGGTGGTCGGCGTCGACCTGCCGCCCGGCGGCGAAGAGCTGACCCTCAACGCCACCAGCCTCGGCTCGCCGGTGCGCGCCGCCTGGAAGACCAGCGTGGTCACCCCGGAGGTGCATCAGCCGCTCAGCATCGAGATCGACTCCGCCGAGGGGCAGGTACGCTGGGAAAATGCCGAGGTGCAGGTCCGCTATCCAGACGGGCGCGAGGAGATGCGCGACGAACCTCTCGACGGCCTCGCCGCCGTGCTGGGAGGCAGCAGCGGCCAGGCCGCCTATGTTCTACGACCGGAAACCCAGGGTGTCTACCGCGTGCGGATTACCGCTCACGGCCGCACCCAGGCCGGCGAGCCGGTCATGCGCACCTTCGACCGTACCTTCGAGGCGGTCGCCCCGGGACGCGGCGTGCGCTACCGTCACCAGATCGACCCGTTCATCCCCCGCCGCACGCCGGGGATGTTGAGGTAGGTGGAATTCGACTAAGCCGAGGCGAGTGGCGAGAGGCGCGAAAGGGCAGGAGACAGGAGGCAGGAGACAGAAGTCGGAAGTCGGAAGTCGGAAGTCAGAAGTCGGAAGTCGGAAGTCAGAAGTCAGAAGTCAGAAGTCGGAATTTTCTCTGCGCGAGACTGGTTTTTCTGACATCTGACAGCGAAGCGTTCTGACGTCTGATATCTGCGCGCCGAAGGCGCGCTGCTTCCGCGGCTGAAAAATGGGGTTTAAAGGTTTTGTCTTCGTCCGTGTCTTTCCGTGTGCTTCCGTGGCTGATTGTGGGTTTAAGAGGTTTTGATTTTTCCAGTAAATAAAAGATTTTCTCTGCGTCTCGGCGTCTCCGCGCGAGGCCGGTTTTTGGGCGTTGGAAAGCGAAGCGGTTCGGTATCGGACCTCATGGTTTAAAAGGAGGATATTGTGATCAACCCGGGTGACCAGTTGGGCAATTACCGCGTCATCGAGAAGATCGGCGCGGGGGGGATGGCGGATGTGTTCCTGGCCGAGGATGTACGCCTGCGGCGCAGGGTGGCGCTGAAGATTCTGCCGCCGGAATTCGCCCGTGACGCCGAACGGGCGGCGCGGTTTGAAAAGGAGGTGCTGCACTGCGCTTCGTTGCAGCACCCGGGCATCGTCACGCTCTACGATGTCGGTCACGAGCAGGGGGTGCATTACTACACCATGGCCCTGCTCGCCGGCGGCGATCTGAAACAGCGCATCAGGCAGGGGATTGACCCGAAACAGGCCCTTGCCTGGACACGGTCCATTGCCGAGGCGCTCGGCTACGCTCACGAGCGCGGCTTTGTCCATCGCGATCTCAAACCCGAGAACATTCTGTTCAATGACGCCGGCCAGCCGGTCGTCACCGACTTCGGCATCGCCAAGGCGGTGGGCAGTGGCACCAAAATGACCGGCACCGGCATGACCGTCGGCACGCCGCACTACATGAGCCCGGAACAGGCCCAGGGGCTTGGCAACCTCGACGGCCGCAGCGACCTGTACAGCCTGGGCGTCGTGCTCTACGAGATGCTCACCGGCCAGGTGCCTTTCGATGCCGAAAACACCGTCGGTATCGCCATGCAGCATGTCCAGGCGCCGATTCCCCGCCTGCCGCAGCAGCTCGGCAAACTGCAGCCGCTGCTCGACCGGCTTCTGGCCAAGGAGCCGGGCCAGCGGTACGCCAACGCAACCGAGCTGTGCGGAGCCATCGATCAGCTGCTCGCCGGCCGGAGCCTGCCCGAAGCCCCGAAGTCCGCGGCGCAGGCCAGTGCCGGAGTGGCCAGGACCCAGGTGATGACGACGGAAACGCCGGCCCAAAAAGGTAACGGTCTCAAGTGGGCCATCGGCGGCGCGCTGCTGGCGCTGCTGGTGGTTGGAGGCGTTGTCC
>RFHG01000313.1 GCA_003696465.1 Gammaproteobacteria bacterium
CTTCAACGCCGACTTCGACGGTGACCAGATGGCCGTCCACGTGCCGCTGTCGATCGAGGCACAGCTGGAGGCGCGGGCCCTGATGATGTCCTCCAACAACGTGCTTTCGCCGGCGCATGGCGAGCCCATCATCGTGCCGTCGCAGGATATCGTGCTGGGCCTGTACTACATGACCCGCGACCGCGTTGGCGCGCGCGGAGAGGGCATGGTGTTCGCCTCGCCGGACGAGGTGGAGCGGGCCTACGCCAACAAGGTGGTCGACCTGCATGCCCGTATCAAGGTGCGCATGAAGACCTGGAGCGAGGACGAGGATGGCAATTTCAATGCCACCACCGGGCTGGTGGACACCACCGTCGGCCGCACCATTCTTTCCGGCATCCTGCCCGAGGAGCTGCCGTTCGACCTGATCAACCAGCCGATGAGCAAGAAGGCCATCTCCCGGCTCATCAACAGCTGCTATCGCCAGCTGGGCCTGAAGGACACCGTCATCTTCGCCGACCAGCTCATGTATACCGGCTTCAAGTTCGCCACCCGTGCCGGGGTCTCGTTCTGTGCCGATGACATGATCATTCCGGAGGAGAAGGCGCAGATCCTGGCCGAGGCCGAGGCCGAGGTGAAGGAGATCGAGGCCCAGTATGCCTCTGGCCTGGTGACCAAGGGCGAGCGCTATAACAAGGTCATCGACATCTGGTCGCGCACCAACGACCGCGTGGCCAAGGCGATGATGGAAAAGCTCGGTACCGAGGTGGTGAAGGACAAGGACGGCAACGAGGTACGCCAGCCCTCCTTCAATTCCATCTTCATGATGGCCGATTCCGGGGCCCGTGGTTCCGCCGCCCAGATCCGCCAGCTGGCCGGGATGCGCGGCCTGATGGCCAAGCCGGACGGCTCCATCATCGAGACGCCGATTACCGCGAACTTCCGCGAGGGGCTGAACGTACTGCAGTACTTCATCTCTACCCACGGCGCGCGCAAGGGCCTCGCCGACACCGCCCTCAAGACCGCCAACTCCGGTTATCTGACCCGCCGTCTGGTGGACGTGGCGCAGGACATGGTGGTGCTCAACGAGGACTGCGGCACCAGCAACGGCATCGTCATGACCCCGATCATCGAGGGTGGTGACGTGGTCGAGCCGCTGCGCGAGCGCGTGCTCGGTCGTACCGTGGCGGTGGATGTCTGCAAGCCGGGCACGGACGAAGTGGTGATTCCGGCCGGCACCCTGCTCGACGAGAAGTGGATGGATGTCATCGAGGAGAACAGCATCGACGAGATCGTGGTGCGCTCGGTGATCACCTGCGACAATCACTATGGCGTCTGTGCCACCTGCTACGGCCGTGACCTGGCGCGTGGTCACAAGGTCAATATCGGCGAGGCGGTGGGTGTCATCGCCGCGCAGTCGATCGGTGAGCCGGGTACCCAGCTCACCATGCGGACCTTCCATATCGGTGGCGCGGCCTCGCGGTCCGCTGCGGTAAGCAGTATCCAGGTCAAGAGCGAAGGCACCATTCGCCTGCACAACATCAAGACCGTGGAGCAGGCCAGCACCGGCAACCTGGTGGCCGTGTCCCGTTCCGGAGAACTCGGCGTCATCGACAGCCACGGTCGCGAGCGCGAGCGCTACAAGGTTCCCTATGGCGCGGTACTCACCGTGCGCGAGGGTGACAGCGTCCAGGCCGGTCAGGAAGTGGCCAGCTGGGATCCGCACACCCACCCGATCATTACCGAGGTGGCCGGGCGCATCCAGTTCGTCGACTTCGTCGATGGCGTGACCGTCAGCAAGCATGTCGACGAGATCACCGGCCTCAGCTCCACCGTGGTCACCGATCCCAAGCAGCGCGGTGCGGCCGGCAAGGACCTCAAGCCCATGGTTCGTCTGGTGGATGACAAGGGCGAGCCGGTGTTCCTCAAGGGCACCGAGATCCCGGCCCAGTATCCGCTGCCGCCGGGCGCCATCGTCAATCTCAATGACGGCGACATGGTGAATGTCGGCGACGTGGTGGCCCGTATCCCGCAGGAGTCCTCCAAGACCCGCGACATCACCGGTGGTCTGCCGCGCGTGGCCGACCTGTTCGAGGCACGCAAGCCGAAGGACCCGGCGATCATGGCCGAGGTGACCGGCACTGTCTCCTTCGGCAAGGAGACCAAGGGCAAGCAGCGCCTGGTCATCACCGACGAGCAGGGCGAGAAGCACGAGCTGCTGATTCCGAAGTGGCGCACCGTCAGCGTGTTCGAGGGCGAGAAGGTCGAGAAGGGCGA
>RFHG01000314.1 GCA_003696465.1 Gammaproteobacteria bacterium
CTGGAACTGGCCATCGAGGGCGAGACGCACGAGTACACCGAGATGTACCCCGAGTTTCGACACATGGCCATGCAGGAAGGCAACGAGGCCGCCGTGCGCGAGATCGACGAGCAGATCGAGGAGTCTCGCGAGCACGCCGAGCGCTTTCTCGAGACCCTGCGCAAGGCCGAAAAGCGCTTCGCGGCACTGACCCGTGTCGAGGAACGCCATGCACGGCACTACCAGGAAACCCTGGACCAGGCCCGCAACGCCTGAAACCGAACGACCATTGAACCGAAAGGAGTACACCCCATGAAGAAATGGCAATGCATCGTTTGCGGCTTCATTTATGATGAGGCCGAGGGCCTTCCCGAGGAAGGCATCGCACCGGGCACCCGCTGGGAAGACATCCCCGACGACTGGGCCTGCCCGGACTGCGGCGTGGCCAAGGCCGATTTCGAAATGGTCGAAGTCGCCGACTGCGCCTGAACCCTGACGCGGGCCGGGTCCTGCCCGGCCCGCCCTGTCCGGAGGAATACCCATGACCGACCGAGGCCCCCTCGTCATCATCGGCACCGGCCTGGCCGGCTATACCCTGGCGCGCGAGTTTCGTGCCCTGGACAGCGAGCGTCCGCTGCTGCTCGTCAGCCACGATGACGGCGCATTCTATTCCAAGCCCATGCTGTCCAATGCCCTGAGCCAGGGACGCGACCCCGAGGCACTGGTCACCGCCACTGCGGAACAGATGGCCGAACGGCTGCAGGCGCGCATCCTGACCCACCGCAGCGTCCGGCACATCGACCGTGCCGCGCATCGCCTTTTGCTCGAAGACGGCGAACAGATCGAATATGCCACCCTGGTCCTCACGGTCGGTGCCCGCCCGATTCGCATTCCGCTGGAAGGCAATGCCGCCGACAGCGTGTACTCGATCAACAGCCTGGAAGACTATCGGCGCTTTCGCACCGGACTGGACGGGCATCACGATGTGCTCATCATGGGTGCCGGCCTGATCGGATGCGAGTTCGCCAACGACCTCGCCGCCACCGGCCATGCGGTGCATGTGGCCGACCCTGCGCCACGGCCCCTGGGCCGGCTGGCACCGCCCCCCAATGCCCTGCGCCTGCTGGAACGACTGCAGGATCTTGGCGTGGACTGGCACCTCGAAGACCATGTCGCCCGGCTCTCGCATGCCGGCAGCGGAGCGGGCCTGCGCGCCCTTCTGGCCAGTGGCGCCGAGCTGGAAACCGATATCGTGCTCTCGGCCGTGGGTCTCAGGCCCGATACACGGCTGGCCGAGGACGCCGGGCTCGAGTGCAACCGCGGCATCGTGGTCGATCACCTGCTGCGTACCACCGATCCCGACATTTACGCCCTTGGCGACTGCATCGAGCTCGACGGGCAGGTACTGCCCTTTGTGCAACCCATCATGGTAGGAGCCAAGGCACTCGCCCGGACCCTGGCCGGGGAGCCGACCGAGGTGCGCTATCCCCCCATGCCCGTGGTGGTCAAGACACCGGCTTGCCCCACCGTAGTGGCGCCGCCACCGCCGGATACCGAGGGCAACTGGCAGGTCGAGGAAGACGAGGCCGGTATCGTCAGCCGGTTCGTGGACGTGGACGGCCACCTGCGCGGCTTTGCCCTGAGCGGCGACCGGGTGCGCCTGCGGCAGGCGCTCACCGCAAAATTGCAGTCGGATTGAATTTGCCGCCCGCTGGAGACTCTTCATTTTGAAGATTCTGGATGGAATCGGGCAGTTGCTTTTGAAAATTCATGTTTCCAGTTTTTGCGAAGGCACTTGCATGACGGATTTTGCAAAGGAGTTTGCACCTTGCCGGCCTATAACACTCAATCCTTGACCCCGGCAGCCCTGTGCCTTGGAACGCGCCGGCTCCGGGTGCGATTTCCGGGAACAGCCCGAAGGGAGGCCGGCAGGGATGCCGGCCTGTGGAGCGTAGGGCAGGAGCCCGTACGCTCCACCCCCGGAAATCGTGCCCGGAGACGGGAACCCCGCAGGGGCGCGTTCCCGGCCGCGTTTTCTTTGGTTCGTTTCTTTTGCGCGTGCAAAAGAAATGAACTCGTGCCCGCGCAGCGGGTACGA
>RFHG01000045.1 GCA_003696465.1 Gammaproteobacteria bacterium
CAGTTTCTCGCCGGCAACCGCCGTCTGGCCGAAAACCTGGCCCGCTGGCTGCTCGGTCTGCCCACCGGCCCGTCAGCCTGACCGCACTTCCTTCTTTTTGCGAGCGACCTCTGGATAGTGCTCGGCCAGGCAGTCGTCGCAGATGCCGTGGCTGAAACTGATGTGGTTCTCTTCGCTGAAATAGCGGTCGATGGCGACCCACTCGGTTCTCTCGTCCTGCTCAACCCTGATCTTCTTGCAGTGGCTGCAGATGGGTAGAAAGGCTTCCAGCTGTTCCACCCTGTCAGAAAGAAGCAGGTTTTTGCGCAGAATAAAGGCGCAGGCGCCGCCGACGCCGAGCAGGATCAGGGCCAGGCTGATGGCGCGGGGGAGGAAGAGATGGTGTATGCGGTCGATAATGGAGGTGGCGTCGTAGTAGGCTTCCAGCACGAAGGCGGGAGCTGGCGGGTTGCCCGCCAGGATGGGGTAGTAGGTCTCGGCGGTGACCCGTCCGGCGTTGTTGCCGTATTTGTGCTGGTAGGTGTCCTGGTCAAGAATGTAGGTAACCGCGGCCCCGGTCAGGACTTGCCGGAAATCCGCATCGGGCTGCTCCGGCTGCAGGGGGCCGCCATCCGAGTTGTATAATTGGTGGCCGTCCCTACGATAAATCTTGATGCGCAACAGGCCCAAATGGCCAATCTTTTGATGGACATGTTCATCGAACTGCCGGCGGATGAAGGGGCGGTCCAGATGACTGAGAACCTGCTCGAGGCCGAGGTATTGAGCCAGGTCGCGGCTAAGCAGCTGAGCCAGCGAGGAGGTGTACCATTCGATGTCGTGGATGGCCTCCTTCTTAAGCGAGAGCCAGTCGCGGTAGAGCAGTGGCAGGTAGAGGCCGAGCAGGATTGCCCCGGCCAGAAGCCAGTAACGGGAACCGCGCAACAGGAACGCCGGTGTCATCAGCTCCCTCCAACCCCCTCGCTTGCATGAATTGGTAAAAGTATAACAGGGGATTGACAGGGCGCTATTGGGGTCTCCCCCCTATTCCCGGGGGGGAGTTCCCCCCGTTCAGTGGGGTTCCTGGTCGGCCTCCTTGCGCCGGGCCGAGTGGTAGAATTCGGGCTCAACTTCAGAGCTGAAG
>RFHG01000315.1 GCA_003696465.1 Gammaproteobacteria bacterium
CACGCCCAGCAGTTTCGGTCCCTTCGCGGCCCAGTCGCGCGAGGAGCCGGAACCGTATTCCTTGCCGGCAATGACAATGCAGGGCACGCCTTCTTCCTGATATTTCATCGCCGCATCAAAGATGCTCATCTGCTCGCCGTCCGGCAGATGAATGGTGACGCCGCCCTCCGTGCCAGGCGCCAGCCGGTTGCGCAGGCGAATGTTGGCAAAGGTACCGCGCATCATGACCTCGTGGTTTCCGCGACGCGCACCCAGCGAGTTGAAGTCTTCCGGCTTGACGCCATGCTCGAGCAGATAGCGCCCGGCCGGCGAGTCGGGCTTGATGGCACCGGCAGGCGAGATGTGATCGGTTGTGACCGAATCACCGAGCAGGGCCAGCACGCGTGCCCCGGTAATGTCGATCACCGGAGCGGGCTGAAGGCCCATGCCTTCGAAGTAGGGCGGGTTCTTGATGTAGGTGGAGTCCGGATCCCATTCGAACAGCGCCCCTTCGGGCGATTCCAGCTTCTGCCAGCGCTCGTTGCCCTCGAACACATTGCTGTAACAGCGGCGGAACTGTTCGGCGGTAACGCTGGATGATTCACAGGCCGCAATCTCGGCCTGGGTGGGCCAGATGTCACGCAGATAGACGGGATTGCCCGCCGCGTCTTCGCCCAGGGGCTCGCTGAACAGGTCGATGTCCATGCGACCGGCAATGGCGTAGGCCACGACCAGCGGAGGGGAGGCCAGGTAGTTCATGCGCACTTCGGGGTGCACGCGCCCCTCGAAGTTGCGGTTGCCCGAAAGCACGGAACAGACGCTGTGATTACCCTGCTGGATCGCTGCGCTTACCGGTTCGGGCAGGGGGCCGGAGTTGCCGATGCAGGTGGTGCAGCCATAACCCACCACGGAGAAGCCCAGTGCCTCGAGGTCATCAATGACGCCGGCAGCATCGAGATATTCGCTGACCACTCTGGAGCCGGGGGCCAGCGAGGTCTTCACCCAGGGCTTGACCTTCAGCCCCTTCTCGCGCGCCTTGCGGGCCACAAGTCCGGCGCCGAGCATCACGGCCGGATTGGAGGTGTTGGTACAGGAGGTGATGGCGGCAATGACCACCGAGCCGTCGCGGATCTCGAACGACTCGCCGTCCAGTTCGGCCGGGGTTGCCTCGGCCGATTCGATGTTCTGCTCCTGCTTCATCTTCTGCAGGGCATCGAGGAATTCGTTTTTGGCCGCACTCAGGGCCACACGGTCCTGCGGCCGACGGGGGCCGGCCAGGCTGGGCTCCACGGTGGACAGGTCCAGCTCGAGCAGGCTGCTGTATTCCGCGGCCGTATCGCCGGCCTTGCGGAACATGCCCTGGCGCTCGGCGTAGGCGCGGGTCAGCGCAATCTGGTGCGCGTCACGGCCGGTCAACTCGAGGTAGCGCAGCGTTTCCTCGTCAATCGGGAAGATGCCGCAGGTAGCGCCGTATTCGGGCGCCATGTTGGCAATGGTGGCGCGGTCGGCCAGAGAGAGGTGCTCAAGGCCGTCGCCAAAGAACTCGACAAACTTGCCCACCACGCCGTGCTTGCGCAGCATTTCGACGATGGTCAGCACCAGGTCGGTGGCGGTGGTCCCTTCACGCAGGGCGCCGTGCAGGCGGAAACCCACCACCTGCGGGATGAGCATGGAAATGGGCTGGCCAAGCATGGAGGCCTCGGCCTCGATGCCGCCCACGCCCCAGCCCAGCACGCCCAGGCCATTGATCATGGTGGTATGGGAGTCGGTACCGACGAGGGTGTCCGGGAAGGCCTCGAGCTGGCCGTCCCGCTCCTGGCTGAAGGTTACCCGGGCCAGGTACTCGAGGTTGACCTGGTGCACGATACCGGTTTCCGGGGGGACGACCTTGAAGTTGTCGAAGGCCTTCTGGCCCCACTTGAGGAAGGCATAGCGTTCGCGGTTACGCTGGTATTCGAGTGCCTCGTTGAAGGCAAAGGCCTCGGGACTTCCGTAGCGATCCACCTGTACGGAGTGGTCGATGACCAGCTCGGCCGGCTGCAGCGGATTGATCCGTGCAGGATCCCCACCGAGGTTCTTCATGGCCTCGCGCATGGCGGCCAGATCGACCACTGCGGGTACCCCGGTGAAGTCCTGCATCAGTACACGGGCGGGCCGATAGGCGATCTCGCGCTCCGGTGTGGCCTCGGGATCCCAGTCGAGCAGGGCCCGGATATCGTCTGCGGTGACGGTGACGCCGTCCTCGAACCGCAGCAGGTTCTCGAGCAGGATCTTCAGGGAGTAGGGCAGCCTGGCTGCCTGGGGAATGGCGGAAAGATCGCGGATGGTGTATTCGCGGCCATCGACCTCGAGGGTCGCACGGGTGTTGAAACTGTCGGTCATGAGTCTTCCTGATGGCTTGCGGTTGCCGGAACGGGGCGCGTATTATCCCCGATTTTCCGCCGGGGGGACAGCGCATGATCGATGAAGAGGCCTTCGAGAGGTATCGCGACCAGCTCGGCGAACTGCTGGTGATCCTGCACAAGACGACCACCTGGCTCGCGTTTTTCAGCTTTTGCGGCTACGCCGTGGCCGCTTTCTATCTCTACCGGGGCAATATCCCGCTCGCACTCGGCATTGCCACCGCCAGTTATCTCTTCTTCCGCCTGTTTCGGCCCGTGTCGCTGGCCATCCTGCGCAGGATGGCGGCCCTGCGCGACGACCTGTGGCCGGCCATGGAGTGGCTGGATGCCCAGATCGCCGAGCATGGCGCCGAGCAGGTGATCTCCTGGCTCGACGACCGCCTCTTCCCGAAGCCCTGAGGCTCAGTCGAGCGATACCTCGCGGCCACTGATGCCGGAAAGCACACGGGTCAGGACGGCCTTCAGCTCCTCGCCGGTGCGGTCATCGACCCAGCGATTGTCCTCGAGTGAAAAGTGGGCCGGCCCTTCCGGCGATACCAGCCAGATCTGTTGCTGGGCTTCCTGCCGGTTGAGCACAAGGGTGCGGCCGTCATCGAACTCTATGGTCAGCACACCGTCGATCAGGTCCAGGTCTGCGTCTTCCAGTGCATCGAGTGCCTCGAGCTGTTCCTGGATGGCTTCAAGCGTCTGTTCTGCAAGGACAGGGAATGAAGGTTGGTTCATGGGCATGACTCCTCTGGAAGAGACGGCATCCTGCCAGCGGAAAAGGGGTGTTTCAACGCCTGGCTCATGAGGTTTTGCGTCGCGTCAGGAAAGCAAGAACAATCCAGCCGGCAATGAATGAAAGCCCGCCGAGGGGAGTGATCATGCCCAACCAGCGGATGTTCGTTATGGCCAGCAGATAGAGGCTGCCGGAAAAGAGCAGGATGCCGCCAAGCAGCAGCCAGCCGGCTGGGGCTACCACAGTGCCCTGTCGCTGGAGGATACCGATGAGCACCAGGGCCAGCCCATGCAGTGCGTGGTAGTCCACGGCCTTGTGCCAGATTGCGAGGTGATGTGCATCCAGGCGGTTTTCGAGGCCGTGGGCACCGAAGGCGCCGGTCATGATGGCCAGAGCAGCGAACAGGGCACCAGTGGAAAGCCAGTTCATGATGGTTGTCTCCCTTGTGTTTCCTGATATGGTAAGCAATCTCTGAAATCGTTTCCCAGAATCCGTCAATTCGAGGACAGGACCCATGCCTTCGTTCGATGTGGTTTCCGAAGTCGATCACCACGAGCTGACCAACGCCATCGACCAGACCAATCGCGAGATCTCGCAGCGGTATGACCTGAAGACCACCAGTGCCCAGGTGGAGAAGCAGGACGACAATACGCTGAAACTTACGGCTGATTCGGAGTTTCATGCCGGGCAGGTGATGGACATTCTGCTGCAGAAACTCGCCAAGCGCGGGATCGACATTGGCTGTGTCGAGGCCGGAGAGGTGACGCCCTCCGGCAAGATCGTGCACCAGATCATCACCATTCGCGAGGGGCTGGATCAGCCGACTGCGAAGAAGATGATCAAGCTCATCAAGGACAGCAAGCTCAAGGTGCAGGCGCAGTTGCAGGGAGAGAAGATCCGGGTACAGGGCAAGAAGCGCGACGACCTGCAATCCGTGATCGCCCTCTTGAAGGGGGCAGAACTGGGGCTGCCGCTGCAGTTTCAGAACTTTCGGGATTAACGCCGTCTCAGTCCCGTTGTCCCAGGTCGGGAACCGGTGGCAGTTCCCGTTCCTCGGGTTTCCAGCCAAGCTCCAGGGCTCGGGCAATGGCGGCCTTGTGGATGCGTTCGTGGGCCGCGCGCCAGGCCTCGGGCAGGCGGGCGGTGTCATAGTCCACCTCTTCCCACACGGCAACTACGCGCTCGTGCACGGCCTGCAGTGCGCGCAGCGTCCAGCCCGCGCACTGCTCGCCTTCCGGCAGCAGGCCAAAGGCCCAGGCATCGCGGATGGTGTTGCCGATGGGGGTCATGCCGCCAAAGTCGTCGGCCTCGAGGCCGGGATAGATATCTTCTCGCATACGGGGCTGTCCGCAGTCCGGTTGCCCACATTATGAGGAATTCCGCATGGACAGGAAACTGCTGTACCGCTCGCTGATGAAGATCATGGTGCTGCTGGCACTGACCTTCATTTTCTATGCATTTCTCGAGGACTGGCTGGCACAGCAACAGACCGAAGAGCGGGATCATGCCGTGGTTGATGTCACCATGCTGGAGCCCGGAGCCGAGATGCGCGTGCGCTGGGATGGGAAAGGGTACCTGATCCTGCATCGCACGCCGCAGATGATCCGCCATCTGCGCAGCCATGAAGAGGGTCTGCTGGACCCGTATTCGGAGCGCAGCCTGCAACCCGAATGGGCACAGAACCCCCTGCGTTCGGCCCGTCCGGAGTATCTGGTCGTCATGGTGCCGAGCTTCCCGGGGCAGGGCGAATGCCCCTTGCGCTATCAGCCGCCAGGACCGGATGGCGCGGGCAGGCTGATGGCCGAGTGCAACGGCGCGGCATACGACCTCGCCGGACGCGCCATCAGTGGCACGGCGGCTCGCGGCAATCTGGTAGTGCCGGAGTACCACTGGCAGACCCCAGTGCAGCTTGTGATCCTCAGGTGACCGGGTAGATGTCGTAGCGGGTGGTCTTGCCGGTTATGCTGCCGGAAGGCGGCCGGTTGGCAAGAAACGGGGCCTTTCTCGGGCGCTTGACCACTATACGCTGGTGCGCGAGTCCCCGTGCCCGTTCCAGCAGGCGGTCACTGTCACTGTCGCGGCCGACCAGTCGGTGAAACAGCTGCATTTCCTTCTTTACCTGCGCTGTCTTGTCCCGTGCAGGGAACATCGGGTCCAGATAGGCTACCTCGCAAACGGGGAGGTCGGAGGATTCCAGGGCATCGGTTACGATCAGCTCGACGCGTTCCCTGACCCAGGGCAGGGCCTGAGCCGCTCGGAGCAGGGCATCTTCCAGCAGCAGACCAACCAGCGGCTGACGCTCCACCAGGGTAACCTGGCATCCGAGCGACGCGAGCAGCATGCCGTCCCTGCCCAGTCCCGCCGTCAGATCGAGGATATGCGGACAGCTCCGACCACGAACCCCGCAGGCCCTGGCGAGCATGGGCGCGGCATGTACCCCCTGACGCAGGCGGTGACCAAGTGCGCCGGAGAGATAGTCGATATGGAAGTCGGGAAGCCCCCATGAACATGGGGGCCGGAGTTCAATTCGATTGTCGACCCGGACCAGCAGCAGTTCGTCCGGGGCGTCGGCCTGCTCCGGATCGAGGCAGGCAACACCCAGCCGCTCGGCAATGGCCTCGGCCCTTGCCGCTGCCGCTGCCGTGACGGGCAGAACGGCAACGGCAGGGGCCTGCGGGTCAGAAGTCGACAAAGACGGCGATGTAGGGGCCGCCAAAACTGAAATCAGCCGTGATGTTCGAGACATCATTCAGTTTGGCACCATTTGTGCGGTACCCCCCCTCGATACCCACGACCCAGGGCGACTGCCAGGCCACCCAGCCGCGGAAGTCACGCAGGTAGTTCCCGCTGTAGCCGATGTAGCTGCCATCGGCACCGATGCGCAGATTGGCCGGCAGGCTGGCCTCTACCCGTCCATAGAGCAACGGAGCCCAGACATCGAAATCCGCCTTTTCGTACTGGCCACTGCCTGTGATTTCCATGCTGCCCTTGAGATTGCGCAGATCCAGGCCCAGATCCAGTGAAACGACATTGTCGAGCAGTTCGTAGTACAGGATGCCCCCGGTCTCGCGCACGTCGAACTTGCTGCTGACGTCACTGTTCACGGGATAGGTGGCGCCACCGAAGTCAATCTGCTGGGTGATGGTGCCTTGCCCGTCGGTGGAAAAATTGGCCGCATAGAGGCGAATGTTCGGCAGCAGAGGAACGGGGTGCTCGATCGAAATCCAGCCGAAACCGTTCTGCTTGTCCTTGAGGTGCAGGTCGTCTTTTACATCGATGTTGGTGGCGGTGCCGGTCGTATTGTAGGTACCGCTGCCGCTGACATTCTGCTGCCATCCGGCCACGCCGAAATCCACGCCAATCACATCGGCCTGGGCGGATGCCGTAGCCAACATGCCCATGGTCAGTACTGCTGCAATTTTCCTGTTCATCAGATTCCTCCCGAGATCAGCAGGGTAGGTTCCCCACAGGTTGAAAACATCCTACAGGCCGCCTGCAATTGCAAGTGCCGGTATCCATATTTCAGTAATGTGGCGGGATGTCTTCTTCCGGACGCAGGGGCGCCCCTTGACTGGCCTGGGCACGCAACTGGTCGCGCAGGGTCTCGATCTCGCGCTGCATGGCCTGCCGGTCGCGTTCGAGGGCGAGCAGACTGCGGGTGAGTTGATCGACATGATCTTCCAGGTGGGTGATGCGGATTTCCAGTTCGGTGATGCGGTCGCGGTCAGTCATGTTCGGATTCCAACTTCATTGATGGGGGTTCCGGCCTGCCAGTGTCGCACCACATTGGCGAGCTGGTCGAGCAGGCGTTGCCGTGCCGCGCGGCTGGCCCAGGCCACATGCGGGGTGACGATCAGGTTGGGCGGCGGGTCGGCCAAAAGCGGATGATCGGCGCGGGGCGGCTCGGGGTCGAGGACATCCACTCCTGCTCCGCCGAGATGGCCCGAAACCAGAGCTGCACGCAGGTCCTGAGGTTCCACGAGAGCGCCGCGCGCCGTGTTGATGAGCAAGGCACCGGGCTTCATCCTGGCCAGGGTTTCACGGTTGAACAGGTGATGTGTCTCGGGCGTCAAAGGAGCATGCAGGCTGATGATGTCCGCTGTTTCAAGCACGACGAGAAAGGGCAACCGGCCGGGCCGGATCGTGGTGGAGCCTGGCCGCTCCGAAATCAGTACCCGCAGGCCCAGACATTCGGCTGCCCGTGCAACTGCCTGACCCAGGGTTCCGTGGCCGATGATGCCCAGCGTTTGACCATGCAATTCCTCGATCCCGGGATCGAGCAGGCAAAAGTGGCTGGAACGGCTCCATTCTCCATTGCGGACACGATCCTGACAGGCCGGCAGGCGCGTTCTCAAGGCCAGGATGAGTGCCAGCGTGTGCTGGACGACCGATGGGGTGGCGTAGTCACGGATATTGCACACGGTAATGCCGCGTTTGCGGGCAGCCTCGATATCCACGTTGTTGGTTCCGGTGGCTGCAACACAGACCAGGGACAGCCTGTCGGCGCCATCGAGGAGCGCAGCATCCAGAACCACCTTGTTGGTGATGACGACCTTCCTTCCCCGGATACGTTCGGCCACCTGGTCCGGTGCCGTCCGCGCATGGCATTCCAGCTGTGGCAAAACCGCATGCAGGGTAGACCAGTCGAGATCGCCGGCATCCAGCGAATCGGCATCAAGAAAGGTTGCAGGGCAATCGCGCGTCATCGGAAGGAACGAAAAGGGCCCCAAACATGGGGCCCGCAATACAGTGTCGTGTACGACTCAGTCTTCGCCCGCAAACACGCCCAGCAGATTCAGCAGGCTGACGAAGAGGTTGAAGATGGTGACATACAGGCTGACCGTGGCCATGATGTAGTTGGTTTCGCCGCCGTGGATGATCTGGCTGGTCTCGTACAGGATCATGCCGGCCATCAGCAGGATGAACATGCTGGATACGGCCAGGGAGAGACCGCCCATGTCGAACACTGCAGCCGCGATACCGGCAAGGAAGGCCACCAGGACACCGACCATCAGGAAGCTTCCCATGAAGCTGAAGTCCTTGCGTGTGACCAGGGCAACACCGGACAGGGTGAGGAAGATGGCGCCGGTTCCGCCCAGGGCCATCATGACGAGCTGGTCACCGTTGGAAAAGGCCTGCACATAGGCATTGATCATCGGCCCCAGCGTTGCGCCCATGAACCCGGTGAGGGCGAAGACGAAAACCAGCCCCAGGGCGCTGTTGCGGAACTTGGTCGTGAGGAACAACAGGCCGAAATAGCCGACCAGGGTGATGATCAGACCCGGATGGGGCATGTTGAGGCTGGCGGCCAGCCAGGCCGTGAAGGCCGAGAACAGCAGCGTCATCGACAACAGCATGTAGGTGTTGCGCAGAACGCGGTTGACCTCGACCGAGGGGGTGGCGGTTGCCGATGCATTCAGAGCGATGGCTTCCGCGCGGCTACGATTCAGATCGTGATTCATTCCTTGTACTCCTTGGGGAAATTCACGGTATGGGTTGTTGTTCGTATGGGACATATCATCCCGGCTTTTGTTCCCCTGTGCAAGAATTCCCGGGCAATGCCAACTCCTTGCGAAACAAGGGGTTTTGTCTGGCAGCACCAATTCCGGTATAGTACGCGCCGCATGGCGGGCCGCTGGCCTGCCACAGACACCGGAGGGATGGCTGAGTGGTCGAAAGCGGCGGTCTTGAAAACCGTTGAGGCGAAAGCCTCCGGGGGTTCGAATCCCTCTCCCTCCGCCAGACATGACACGGGGCCCCAGCGGGGCCCCGTGTCATGTCTGGAGGCGGGAGCGGCCCTGGTGAGAACCCCTTGGTTCGACAAATTCGCCGGGAGCGAATTTGGACGCCCGCAGGGCGCCCCGAAGGGGCGGCGCACAGGGAAGTGCGCCGTCCATCCCTCTCCCTCCTGCCCTCTGGGTCCGAATGGACGGGCCCCAGCGGGGCCCCGTGTCATGTCTGGAGGCGGGAGCGGCCCTGGTGAGCACCCCCTTGGTTCGACAAATTCGCCGGGAACGAATTTGGACGCCCGCAGGGGGCGATGCACAGGGAGGGTGGGCTTCAATCCCCTTCTTTCATGTCCCTCAGGTCGCTTCAGAGGCCTCCAGCAGGCGCAGGTAGCTCCGATAGCGTCTCTCCAGGATTTGGCCCTGTTCCACGGCAGCACGGATGGCGCAACCGGGTTCGCTTCGGTGCGTGCAGTCATTGAAACGACACTGGCCGAGAAAGGGGGAGAACTCCGGAAAACCGTGTTCGAGGGCCTTGCGGTCCAGTCGGCCGGGCCGGAAGTCGCGAACCCCGGGGGAGTCGATCAGGTCGCCACCTTCCGGCAGGTGATAGAGGGTGGCGACACTGGTCGTGTGCTGACCCTCTCCGCTATGGGCCGAAAGCGCACCGATCCGGATATCGAGATCCGGCAGCAGGTATTTGACCAGGGAAGACTTGCCAACACCGGACTGCCCGAGCAGGATCGCGGTTCCACTGGAGAATGCCTTTGCTACGGCATCCATTCCTGCTCCGGTCCTGACCGAGCATTCGATAACCGGATAGCCGATCTGCCGGTATTCATCGAGTCGTACAGCAAAATCTCCGCCATCGGTCTCCGCCAGATCCGCCTTGTTGCAGAGCACCAGAGGCTCTGCGGGCAGGTTGTGCACGGCCACGAGATAGTGGTCGAGCATGTCCCAGTTGGGCTTCATGCCATGGGCGATGACCACGGCGGCCAGGTCGATGTTGGCCGCGATGAGCTTTTCCCTGCCGTTGGGTGCCGGCCGCGACAGGAGGTTGCGCCGGGGCAGGATGTCCAGCACCACCCCGTTACCGTGACCGGCGGGTTCCCAGAGCACGAAGTCCCCGCATACTGCCTGAGCAGCCCTGCGGCGGCCGGTACAGCGGTGAATTTCCCTGTCCTGCACGTCTTCCACGAGCATTTCGGCGCCGTAACGGGTGATGATGCGGCCGTGACGGCTCATGCCGGGTCGCTGGGGCGCGTCTCCCGGTATTGACGCAGCAGGTCATCCACGCGAACGGCGCAGATAAAGTCGTTCCTGGTCAGTCCGCCTGCGCTGTGGGTGCTGTAGGTGATGGTGCAATCGCGATAGGTGTAGCAAACCTCGGGATGGTGATCCTCGGTGTGCGAGATCCACGCCAGTGCCTGCAGGAACAGCATCAGTTCGCTGAAGTTGGCCAGTGTAATCTGCGCGGTGATCGCGGGTGCATCATCCGTGAGCGACCATCGTGGGTCGAGGTAGGCAAGGAGTTCCCGCGCCTCGTCGGCGTCGAGTCGTTCGTCCGATCCGCGATGGCGGCAGTGGAGTGTGCGCAGATCCATGGTTCAGAAGTGGTAGTAGTTCTTGTTCAGGTATTCGACGACGCTTTCCAGATCGTCATCGAACCACTTGAGCTCGAGATTCTGTTCGCAGCGCTGGACCTGTCGGCGGAGGCCAGCCAGGTCGTGTACCCGCCGATCCCTGCGGGTATACAGCAGTTCGGGCTTGCCGCCGGTCATGTTGGCGTGGCAGCCGATGCAGTACTGTTCATGCAGTGCCTTGCCGCGTTCGGGGTCGGCTGCCTGGGCGCCGGAAACCCCGAGGGCGCCGAACAGCACGACTGAGAGGAGAATGTGGTGTTTCATGTGCCTGCTCCGTGTTGCAGCCTGTCGAGTTCTTGTAAACGAAGCCTAGCAGGTGGATGGGTGTCATGAAAGAGTGAATGCA
>RFHG01000316.1 GCA_003696465.1 Gammaproteobacteria bacterium
CCGTAGCGGGTGACATAGCCGTTGCCGTGATTGATCTCGACCATGTTGCCGTAGCCGTAGCGCTTGCCGGCCCAGGTCACGACGCCACCGGCCACCGCCACCACATCCGAACCCTGCTTGCCGGCAAAATCGATGCCGCGGTGGAACTCCGGCTTGCCGGTAAAGGGATCGGTACGCATGCCATAGTAGGACGACAGCCAGCCGCGGGTGATGGGGCGCCCGGCCGGCTTGACCTCCTTGCGCAGGCGGTGGGTCAGCATGACATTGTCGAGCACCCGCAACTGTTCCTCGCGGCGCGCTACCTGCTCGGCCAGTTCGTTGATGGTGGCCAGCAGATCACTGCGCTGCCAGGCCACGCCCGGTTCGTCGTTCTCGGGGCCACCCACGGCCGGTTCATGACTGAAATCGAACTCCTTGCCATCCAGTCCCGCCATCTTCACCAGCTTGCTGCCGAGTGCATCGAGCCGGGTGATGTGGCCCTGCAACTCACCGATGCGACGGGCAAGCGCCTCGACATCGGAGGACACCTCGAGCCGGGCGGTCTCGATCTGCTGCTTCTGCAGCATGAGTTCCTGCTGCCAGTCGGCCAGCAGCGGGCCAGGATCACGATGGCTGCCCAGGTAATAGCCCACGCCGACCAGGCTGCCGCTGAGCACGAACAGCACCAGCACGGGAATCGCGATATGATACCAGCGCGTCACATGAAAGCTGCGCGTACCGGTCCCCTTGCGGTTGAAGATGATGATGTTCATGCCGTTCCCGTGCACAGGCCTCTTTTCATCATAGGAAAAGCCTTGGTTTCCCGCAACCTGGACGAAATACCCAATGAAATCCTCCAACTCCCCGACCCGCATCGCCCGCCACCTTGAACGCCTGTTGCCTCGGGAGACACGGGAACGCATGCAGCAGATCCGGCTGATCGGCCACAGCCTCGACAGCCTGCTGCCGCCCCGGCTGCGCGCGCACTGCGCGCCCGCCGGTATCGAGGGCAACGAGCTGGTGCTGATTGCCGACAGCGGCACCTGGGCCACCCAGCTGCGCTATCAGCAGCAGCAGATCCTCAAGCAGCTCAATGCCGACCTGGGACTGAACCTGCGCCGTTTGCGGGTGCGCATTGCGCCACGCGCTTCCACAAGAGAACGGCGTCAGGTGCCGCCGCGGCAAATCAGCCCCGGCGCGGCCCGTACCCTGAAAGAAGCGGCCCGGTCCATGCCGGACCGGGCCCTCGGAGAGATCCTTCTGCGTCTGGCGAGGAAGGGAGAGCAGCAGCAGTAGCGCCTCCCTCGCCGGCGCGGGATCAGAGTGTGGCAAAGACCGACTGGGCGTAGGAGATGGGCAGCGCATCCTCCTCGGTGTAGGTCACCTCTTCCCAGGCGGACTCCGTTTCCATCAGCTTGCGCAGCAGGGCATTGTTCAGCGCATGGCCCGACTTGTAGCCGCTGAAGGCGCCGATCAGGCTGTGCCCGAGCAGGTACAGATCGCCGATGGCATCAAGGATCTTGTGCTTGACGAACTCGTCCTCGTAGCGCAGGCCCTCCTCGTTCAGCACCCGGAACTCGTCCAGCGCCACGGCATTGTCGAGGCTGGCCCCCAGGGCCAGGTTGTTCTGCCGCAGCCGTTCGACATCGCGCACGAAACCGAAGGTCCGTGCCCGACTCACCTCCTTGACGAACGAGGTGGTGGAGAAGTCCAGCTCGGCATACTGGTTCTCGGGCTTGAACACCGGGTGGTTGAAGTCGATGGAAAAGCCCACCTTGAAGCCGTCGAACGGCTCGAACCTCGCCCACTTGTCGCCATCGCGCACCTCGACCACATCCTTGATGCGGATGAAGCGCTTGAGCGCGTCCTGCTCGACAATACCGGCCGACTGGATCAGAAACACAAACGGCCCCGCACTGCCGTCCATGATCGGCACTTCCGGCGCGCTGATGTCGACATAGACATTGTCGATGCCGAGGCCGGCCAGGGCCGACATCAGATGCTCCACCGTGGAGATGCGGACATCATCCTTGACCAGGGTGGTGGACAGGCTGGTGTCACCCACATTCAGTGGCGTGGCCTTGATCTCCACCGGCTCGTCGAGGTCTACCCGGCGGAAGATCACGCCGGTATCCGGCGCGGCCGGACGCAGCGTGATGAAGATCTTCTCGCCGGTATGCAGACCGACTCCCGTGGCACGGATGGAGTTCTTGAGCGTGCGCTGTCTGATCACTGGATATCCCCTGTTGCCCCTGCGTTGTATCGGTCATCATCGACCCGACATTGGTGCGCAGGTTCCGCAAAACCGTCAATTTGGTGGCAAATCTACCCTTTTGGGCTGATTTTTCCCCATTATGGCATGGAAATGACCCAAAGTGCCATTTCCCGGCCCGTGACCGGTTTCACATCCCCATGCGAACTGTACCTTGGTACAGGGTCCGTCCTCAGTCGGCCTGCTTGCGCAGGAAGGCCGGGATGTCCAGGTAGTCCAGATCCATCTCACCGTCCTTCGGCTGACGCTCCCGGGCCGCGCGCTGCACGGTGGGGCGATCATACTTGGTATAGTCCGGATCGGTACCGGTGGCCTCGAGCGGCATCGGCTCCGGCTCCACCAGACGCACCGGCTCCTGGCGCGAGACGCCATTGTCGAGTCCGGTGGCCACCAGGGTCACGCGCAGCTCGTCCGACAGTTCCGGGTCGATGACGGTGCCCACCACCACCGTGGCATCGTCGGCGGCGAACTCGCGCACGGTGTTGCCCACTTCCTCGAATTCCCCGATCGAGAGATCGAAGCCGGCGGTCACGTTGACCAGGATGCCCTTGGCGCCATTGATGTTCACATCCTCCAGCAGCGGGCTGAAGATCGCCTTTTCCGCGGCCTCGCGTGCGCGGTTTTCGCCGGTGGCCTTGCCGGAGCCCATCATGGCCATGCCCATTTCCGACATCACGGTACGCACATCAGCGAAGTCGACATTGATCAGGCCCGGGCGGGTGATCAGCTCGGCGATGCCCTGGACTGCACCCAGCAGCACGTCATTGGCCGCCTTGAAGGCGTCCAGCAGGCTGATGTTCTTGCCCAGTACGGTAAGCAGTTTCTCGTTCGGGATGGTGATGAGCGAGTCGACCTGCTGGGCCAGCTCACGAATGCCTTCCTCGGCAATCTTCATGCGCTTGTTGCCCTCGAACGGGAACGGGCGCGTGACCACGGCCACGGTGAGGATGCCCATCTCGCGGGCGATCTCGGCAACGATGGGGGCACCACCGGTCCCGGTACCGCCGCCCATGCCGGCGGTGATGAACAGCATGTCGGTGCCCTGAATGACCTCGGCAATGCGCTCCCGGTCTTCCAGAGCGGCCTCGCGGCCGATCTTCGGGTTGGCACCGGCGCCCAGTCCCTTGGTGATGTTGCTGCCGAGCTGGATCACGGTCTTGGCCCCGACCCGCTTCAGGGCCTGGGAATCGGTGTTGGCACAGATGAAGTCGACACCTTCGATGTCGTTCTCGACCATGTGCTGCACGGCGTTGCCGCCGCCGCCACCGACGCCGATGACCTTGATCACGGCATTCTGCGGATAGGTATCCATCAGTTCAAACATGGCTGCTCTCCTCTCTTGCTGCTGCTGGTAAAAACTCGTTTGATGGCTGTTCCATGACTCAGAAGTTGCCCTGGAACCAGTTCTTCATGCGCTGCCAGAGGCCGGTCATGCCGCCCTCGTGCAGATGTGCGTATTCGTTGCCCGCGCCCTGCTGCTGTCCGTACAGCAACAGGCCCACCCCGGTGGCGTGTATGGGGTTCTTGACCACGTCCACCAGGCCGGTGACGTACTGCGGCACGCCGAGGCGCACCGGCATGTGGAAGACCTCCTCGGCCAGTTCCACCACGCCCTCCATCTTCGAGGAGCCGCCGGTCAGCACGATGCCGGCTGCAATCAGCTCCTCGAAGCCGCTGCGACGCAGCTCGGCCTGGATCAGGGTCATCAGTTCCTCGTAACGAGGTTCGACCACCTCGGCCAGGGTCTGGCGCGCGAGTCGCCGCGGCGGGCGTTCGCCCACGCTCGGCACCTCGATTTCCTCGTCCGGATTGGCCAGCTGGCGCAGGGCGCAGGCATAACGAATCTTGATGTCCTCTGCGCACTGGGTGGGCGTGCGCAGGGCCACGGCGATGTCGTTGGTCACCTGATCGCCGGCAATGGGGATCACCGCGGTATGGCGAATGGCGCCGTCGGTAAAGACCGCGATGTCGGTGGTGCCGCCGCCGATGTCGACCAGGCAGACACCCAGTTCCTTTTCGTCCTCGGTGAGCACGGAATGGCTGGAGGCCAGCTGTTCCAGGATGATGTCGTCCACTTCCAGTCCACAGCGGCGCACGCACTTGATGATGTTCTGCGCCGCGGACACCGCGCCGGTCACCAGATGCACCCGCGCCTCCAGGCGTACGCCGGACATGCCAACCGGCTCGCGGATGCCTTCCTGCTGGTCGATGATGAATTCCTGCGGCAGCACATGCAGGATGCGCTGGTCGGCCGGGATGGCCACCGCCCGGGCGGCATCGATGACCCGGTCCACGTCACCGGGGGTCACTTCCTTGTCCTTGATGGCGACGATGCCATGGGAATTGAGGCTCTTGACATGACTGCCGGCAATGCCTGCATAGACCGAGTTGATCTTGCAGCCGGCCATCAGTTCGGCCTCCTCGATGGCGCGGCGAATGGACTGCACGGTGGACTCGATGTTCACCACCACGCCCTTCTTCAGTCCGCGGGAGGGGTGCGAGCCGATACCGACGATCTCGATCTCGCCCTCGTCGTTCTCCTCGCCAACGATCGCCACCACCTTGGAGGTGCCGATGTCGAGTCCGACAATCATTCCCCTGTCCGATTTCCTGGCCATGCCTACTGTTCTCCCCGGCTGTTATGGCCCTCGCCCTGCCAGGCGATGGCCAGACCATTGCTGTAACGGGCATCGATACGGCCCACCCGGGCCTCGTTTCCGGCGATCACGCGCCGGTAAATGCGCAGCAGGCGACCCAGTCGCTGCTGCTGCTCGCGTCGACCGAGCTCGATCTTCAGGCCGTTGTCGAGCACGACCTGCCAGGCACCGCGGCGGTCTTCGGCGAGGCGGGCCACATGCCGCCCGCCGCTTGCCTGTTCGATGCGTGTGTTCATGTCGATGAAGGCCTTGATGAGCACATCCTTGCGCGAGAGCCTGCCATCGATCCGCGGCAGTCCCGCCGGGATGTCCTCGCGCGCCGGACGGAACACCTCGCCCCAGGGATTGAGCAGCGCATCCTCCCCCCAGCGGGCCACGGCCTGCTGCTCGCTGATGCTGATGCGCACCGTATCCGGCCACAGCCGGCGCACCGAGACCCGGTATACCCAGGGCAGGGCCCG
>RFHG01000046.1 GCA_003696465.1 Gammaproteobacteria bacterium
CACGGCCATGCGCGGGGCTATGTCCAGTGGTTCAACGGTTATGGCGAGAGCCTGATCGACTACAACGCGCTGACCAACAGCATTGGCTTCGGCATTGCCGTCAGCGACTGGCTTTGAGCCAGTCGGGCAATACCTTTGGCCAGGGTTGAAAACCTCCTCGTCTCGATTGCCGCTCGGAAGCTGTCCCGGCACAGGTGCCTGACACGCACCGAATGCCGGGACCGGGGCCGCAGAGGGCGACGAGATTGTCAGGCCTGGGCCCTGAATTATTCGCTATCCCCCTGTTCGCAACCACAGACTCGGTTCTTGCCCTCGGCCTTGGCCCGATACAGGGCGGCGTCGGCCCGGGCCACCAGCCGGTCGAGTGACTCGCCATGGACATGCTCGGCACAGCCGATCGAGGCCGTGATACGCAAGCCGGACGGGAATTCGTGCTGCTCGATGCGGCGCCGCAGCCGCTCGGCCAGATCCCGCGCCCCTGCGGCCCGGGTATTGGGGCAGACCACCAGAAACTCCTCCCCGCCCCAGCGCCCGGGCACATCGCTCAGGCGCACCACCTGTTCGATCACCCGGGCCAGCTCGCACAACACCTCGTCCCCGACCTGATGCCCGAAATGGTCATTGACCTGCTTGAAACCGTCCAGGTCCATCAGCAATACCGACAGGGGCTCCCCGTTGCGTTCATGCAGGCCAATGAGTGCACGCAACCGGTCCATCAGATGGCGACGGTTGGGCAATCCGGTCAGTTCGTCGGTCAGGGCCTGCCTGCGCATGCGCTCGATGAGCTCTCCAAGCTCCCGGGCGGTGGTATTGATGAGATGGGCATAGGCACGGGCCTCGGTGCTGATCCGGGCATCGCTCAGCGAGATCGGGGGCTGCTCGAGCAACTGCCCCTCGTCGGAGGATTCGCTTAGCGCCACCAGGGTCAGGGTGTAGTTGAAGAAGAGGTTGGCCCCCTGGAGGTGGAAAAACTCGCCATAGGTAAAGAAGCCGGCGGTGGGCGCCAGCTCGTTGAAGACCCGGGCCTCGTCCTCGATGAGCTGTTTCATCAGGGCCTTTCGCGCCACGCAGGTGAAGGTGAGGATGGCCTCGAAGCGTGCCCGGCGCAGCTGCTGCATGACCTCCGATTGCCTGTCCAGCAGTGCCTGCGGGTCACCGATGGCGAACCAGGTCTGTTCGCCGGTGCGGAAGTTGCCCATGAAGACCATGCTGCCGTCGTCGTTGACCCCGACACAGGCACGGGCCAGCTTGACTCCGTGGCGCTCTACCATGAGCGGGAACTGTACGCTGAGCACCGGAAGGCGTTCAGCCGCCTCATCCCCCAGGTAATAACGGTAGGTCTCCAGTGCCGGCCTGCCGTCTAGCTCGATGAGCAGGTTCTTGCGCGCGCGATCCACATTCATGGGCCGGCCGAGCGGCATCCAGTCCATGCTGTAGAGGGTCTGGATGCGCAACTCCGGGTTGTACAGGGCCACGGCAATGGCGCCCTGGTCAATCACCTCCCGGCCGTTGAAGATCCAGGTCTCCCGAAAACGCAAATACTCGCCCGCCAGCCCGCCGGCCAGGGGGACGCCCGGCAGGGCCTCGTTGATGCCCTCGACGAAATCCTCACCGTTTGTATTGAGCCCGGTGGCAAACGCGATCACCATCTGCGGCTGCGTGTCTTCTCCAGCCAGGGCCGACACCAGCGACTTGCCCAGAGCCAGGCTGTCCTCGTTGTCCCAGGCCTGCATGCAGGGCACCAGGCGCGTCCGTTCGAACGCGAGGAAGCTGATCACCACCCCCTCTTCCAGCAGCACACCATCGGCAATCTCGCCACCGGTGGTGGTGCCCATGATGACGGCCGAGGGAAACATTTCCCCCAGCAGGGTGCTCAGGGCACGAATGAAGTCCCCCTCGAGATTGCCGCAGAACACCTGGATGAGCAGGCGGGCATCGTCACGAATACCCCGTTCCTGACAGAAGGCCCTCAACCCTTCCTCGTCGTGATATTCGTGGTTGTCCAAGCGCATAATAGCCCCTTGATCCACAAGGTTCATCCGAGCCTAAACAGGACCCGCGCAACATGCAAGGGAAAGGGCTCGATCTGCCACCTGGTGAGCACCTACGCAGAGCAGCTGCGTGCCAGGCGATCCTTGTGCCGAGCCTCGAACAGGGGACGGCTCATCTGCAGGAAGATGGCGGTAGAGATGCCCGCCGAACCGAAGATCATGGCCATCACCATGATCTGGTAGCGTGCCGCGATGAGCGGCGAGACGCCGGACAGGATCTGACCGGTCATCATGCCCGGCAGCGAGACAAGGCCCACGGCCAGCAGGGAGTTGATGACCGGAATCAGCGAGGCGTTGAAGGCAATGCGCCGGGCGGTCTCATAGTCGGGCTGGCGATCGAGCTCGGCATCCATGCGCTCGGCCGAGAGACTGACGCTGTTCATGGAATTGGAAAAGATCATCCCGGCCAGCGGGATCATGTATTGCGGCAGGTACCAGGGGTCGAGGCTCAGGACTCCCTGTGTGATCAGGGCCAGGGTCAGGCCGCCGCCGACGAGAATGGAAAGGAAGGCGGCACCGAACAGCGTACGCCTGCAACCGGGTACGGTACCGAGCGCGATCCAGCTGGAGGCGAACAGCATCACCGACAGCACCAGCAGGATCACCCAGCCACTGGCCGCGCCGAAGATCCAGGCCAGGAAATAACCGATCAGCACGAGCTGGACGAGCATGCGCAGCAGGGCCACCACCCCGCGCCGCACACCCAGCGACCAGCGCCAGAGGATGACAAGCGTCACCAGTGCCGGCACGAAGGCCACGGCCAGATGCCACCAGCCGATGGGATGGATACCCGTGCTCATGCAGATTCCGCTGTCGTGTGCACCAGCTGCAGGGCAGGCTGGCCGGACCCTGCGGGCCGGTTGGCACGCCCGCTGCCGTCCCGTGCCAGGCGCAGCCCGGCCAGGACATGACGCTTGTCGGGCAAATAGAAATTGCGAAACGAGGCCCGCTTGATGCGCGGCCGCGTGTACAGGCTGCCGCCGCGCAGGGTGTGGTGACGGCCATCGAACCAGGCCTGCGAATAGCGCGTGTAGGGAAAGGGCTCGTAACCCGGGTAGGGAAAGAAGGCATTGCCGCACCACTCCCAGACCACGCCCACGAGCTGCAGCGCGTGCAGGCGATGGGCCGCCTCCCATTCATGCTCATGCGGCAGGCGGCCCCCGGCCCAGCGGGCATAGGCCTCGGCCTCGTAGAGGTTGATGCCATGCACCGGGAAGTCCGGGTGCAGCTCATAGGGCCCCTCGGCCAGGATACCGTACCACCAGCCCCGGGCATCCTGGCGCCAGTGCTCCGGATGACGCGCGCCGGACAGCTGCAGCCAGGCCCGGCCATCCTCGCTCCACAGGGAAGGATTCTCGTAGCCCCCGGCCTCCATGAAGGCGAGCCACTGGGCGTTGGTCACCGGCCGCCTTGCGATCTCGAACTCCTCCAGCTCGGGACTCCAGGCCGGCAGTTCGTTGTCGAAGGCCTCGGGGCGTTCACCACCCACCGGATAGCTGCAGGCCGGCAGGGCCACGAATTCGGTCTCGGGCCCGGCCGGCCGCAGCCTGCGCTCGGGGAAGAACTGGTGGCGGTGGCGTGCCTGGGCACGCTGGGCCAGCACCAGCAGCATGGTCTCGTAATGCTGCTGGTGATGCTGGAGGAAGAACAGGGGCAGGTAATCGTTCTCGAGCAGGGGGTGTTCCGGCAGGCGACGGTCCGCCATGCCGCTCAGCAGCAACAGGGTCTGTTCCTGGTCGGCACGCACCTGACGCAACAGCCGTTCCCGCGGCGGCAGACGGCGCCCCCGCTCGGGCTTGAAGGCGCGTTCGGGCAAATAGCGTGCACCATCGCGTCCCAGCCCCTTCCAGCGCCCCAGGATCTCGCCCAGCAGCCAGCGTTTCTCCACATGGGCGCAGTGTGCATAGTGCCAGCCGATGGGCGACAGCTCCGGGTGGTACTGGCGGCGCAGGCTGTCCTCGTCCAGCCGCTCGACCAGCGCCTGCAGGCAGTTGTGAATGCCACGCAACTCGGCCAGCACGGACAGGGTCGTACTCACAGGGCAAGGATCTCCGGGGGCTTGTCGGGTACCAGCCTCAGGATATGGGATGCCGGTACCGCTTGCCAGGGTGCGTCGGCCTGCAACGGCTCCGAGGCCAGCATGCGCGCGCCGGGGGCAAGCCCCATGCCTTCTTCGAGCCAGTACAGGCTGGGAGCCTGGTCACGGATGGCATGACGCAGCGCCACCACTTCGCCGGGTCGGGCCAGCACCAGGTTGAGCAGGGCCACCCCCCGGTCCAGACGGGCAGCCACCCATTCGGCCAGCGCTGCCAGCGCCTCCACCGGATCGCCCAGCTCGGCCAGCAACTGGCTGGCGAGGGCAAACAGATGCTCGGAATCGGTGCTGCCACGCAGCAGGGCCAGGTGTTCATCATCCAGCGCCTGCGTGAGCGGACGGCGCAGACTGCGGGCAAAGTCCCCGACGAACCCGTTGTGCAGGAACAGGCAGGTACCGTCGTGAAAGGGCTGTACATTCTCGATGGCGTTGCCGAAACCCTCGGTTGCACTGCGCACGAACCCCAGCCACAGGGGCGCCACGAGCGCTTCACTCAGATCCCGCAGGTTGGGATCGGCCCAGATGGGTGCCGCACTGCGATAGTGACGAGGGTGGCCGGCAGCGTCGAACCAGCCCATGCCCCAGCCATCGGCATTGACACAGGCATAGCGCAACTCGCGCGGCTGCCAGGACTGGCGATACAGGCTATGCTCAGGCCTGAGCAGCAGCGCGGCCGCCTCGACCGGCTCACCGAGATAGGCGGCCAGACGACACATGGAAGGGACACGGGAGGACACTCATGCACACCAGCTTAAAGAACCTGCGGGCAATTTGCGACAGGAACACCGGCAGCCGGCCTGTCACCCTGCGCCTGGGCACCGACCATCCCCACTCCGGCCTGCGACTGCGCCCGATGGCCCGCCGGCACCAAGAGCCGGTCATCCGATGACCGGCTCGGCACCACGCGCGCCCACTCCGGACACGATGTCCGGGGTGCGCGTCATTCCTCCCTGCCGGCCCGTCAACGATCTTGCTGCCGATGCCCGCGCGGGTCTGCTGCACCGCCCCAGGCAGCTGCCGCCCAAGTACTTTTATGACGCCAGCGGCAGTGCCCTGTTCGATGCCATCTGCGACACGCCGGAATACTACCTCACACGCACGGAACACGCGCTTCTGGAACGCTGTGCCGCCGGCCTGATGCAGCAGGCCGCGGCCGATGCCGTGATCGAGCTCGGCGCCGGCACCGCCCGCAAGACGCGGACACTGCTGGCCCATGCCCGGCCGGGCACGCGCTACCGGCCGTTCGATATCTGCGCCCCGCTCATGCAGCAGGTGGGCCGGGACCTCGGCCGGGAATTCCCGCATCTGCGGATCGAGCCCTGCTGCGGCGACTATCACGCCGGACTCGCGCACCTCGAACACCCCCCGGGCCGTTGCCTGTTTCTCTTCCTGGGCAGCACACTGGGCAATTTCGAGGATGACGAGGCCAGCACCTTCCTCGATGAACTGACCGGCCAGATGGCCCCCGGCGACTGCCTCCTGCTGGGAGTGGACCGGGTCAAGTCGCGCCAGCGTCTGGAGGCCGCCTACAACGATGCACAAGGGCTCACGGCGCGCTTCAACCTCAACCTGCTCGAGGTGCTCAACCGGGAGCTGCTGGCCGACTTCGACCCCGCGGCATTTCGCCATCATGCCTTCTACAACGCGTCCGCCCATCGCATCGAAATGCATCTGCACTGCCTGCGTGCCTGCCGGGTGCAGCTGCGCGCCCTTGGCGAAACCATCCATCTGGCGCAGGGCGAGTCCATCCGTACCGAAATCAGCCGCAAGTTCACCCGCAGCGAGGCCGAGCTGCTGCTCCAGCAGGCGGGGCTGGAGATCCTTGCGCATGAAGAGGCCCCGAACGGCGATTTCAGCCTGCTGCTGGGGCGGTTGCCGCAGCGTCATCACGCTGTAACATGAGCAAGGTTCAATAGCTGCATCTCCAGGAACCAGACAGCGTCATGAGCAGCAAGGACATTCTCATCGTCGAGGACGAACCCGCGATCCGCGAGATGATCGCCTTCAGCCTGCCTGCGGAGGAGTTCACCCTGCGCGAGGCGGCCGATGCCGGAGAGGCCGAGGCCCGGCTCTGCGAGCGCCTGCCCGACCTCATCCTGCTCGACTGGATGCTGCCCGGTACCAGTGGCATGGAATTCGCCCGCCGCCTGCGGCGCGATGAATACTCGCGCCACGTGCCCATCATCATGCTCACCGCACGGGCCGAGGAGGATGATCGCATCACCGGACTGGAGGCCGGGGCCGACGACTATGTCACCAAGCCCTTCTCCCCGCGCGAGCTGATCGCCCGTATCCATGCCGTGCTGCGCCGCGCCAGCCCGGATCGTGACAGTGACCGCATCGAGTCCGGTGGCCTGACCCTGGACATTGCCGGCCATCGCCTGTTGTATGGCCAGCGCCAGATCGACCTCGGCCCCACCGAATTCCGCCTGCTGCGCCACTTCATGAGCCACCCCGACCGGGTATACAGCCGCGGGCAGCTGCTCGATGCCGTATGGGGCCGCGGGGCCTATGTGGAGGAACGCACGGTGGACGTGCACATCCTCCGGCTGCGCAAGGCGCTGGCCACGGTCAATCGCGACGGCCTGGTACAGACCGTGCGCGGGGCCGGCTACCGCTTCTCGGCACAGACGGACTGAAGACACTTGCACCCGGCCCTGCATTCTGTGCGGGTGGTGTAGAATCCACGCATGAACCCTTGGAACCGGGAACTGTGGCTGCTGGC
>RFHG01000317.1 GCA_003696465.1 Gammaproteobacteria bacterium
GGGCGACGATGCGCCGCGCTGGGCGGGCCTGCTGGAGGATCCCTCCGCCAAGCTGCACCTGTACGGCAAGCGCGAGGCCCGCCCCGGACGCAAGATGGGGCATTTCTGCGTGCTCGATCCCTCCCTGGACGAGGCCCTGCGACGCAGTCGCGAGATCATGCAGCGACTCCAGCCCTGATGGAACGCGCCGACTGGATCGACAGCCTGCGCCGCGACATCGTGTTCGAGGACACCCTGCGTGGCCAGCATTTCGTTTTTCATACCACCTGGGGGCTGTTCTCGCCGCGTGCCATCGACGAGGGCACCCGCCTGCTGCTCGATCGCATCGAAGTACCCGAGGACGCGGACTGCTTCGATCTCGGTTGCGGCTATGGTCCCATTGGCATGACCCTGGCAACGCTCGCACCCGAGGGCCGCACCCTGCTCGCCGACAAGGACTTCGTGGCCGTCGAATATGCCCGCAGGAACCTGCAGCTCAATGGCATCGACAATGCCGAGGCCATCCTCTCCAACGCCTTCGATCAGGTGGGCGACAGGCAGTTTGATCTGGTGGCCTCCAACATCCCGGCCAAGGTGGGCAAGGAGATGCTGGCACTCATCATCGAAGACGCATATCGTCATCTGCGTCCGGGCGGGCGCTTCTGGGTGGTCAGCATCAACGGCCTGCGCCAGCTGTTCAAGCGCGAGTTCAACACCGTGTTCGGCAATTACACCAAGGTCAAGCAGGGGCGTAACTATACCGTCTCGATGGCCACGAAGGAGTCATGATCCGCTTCGAGTCCCTGGCCCTGCGCCGTGGTGCCCGGCTGCTGTTCGAGCAGGCCACCCTGCAGATCGCACCGGGCGAGCGGGTCGGTATCGTCGGCCGCAACGGCAGTGGCAAGTCGAGCCTGTTTGGCCTTCTGCGCGGCGCGCTCGAGCCCGATGCCGGCAGCCTGCAGCTGCCGCCGGACTGGGTGATGGCCGAGGTGGCACAGGAAACCCCGGCCGATCCGCGCCCCGCGATCGAATACGTGCTTGCCGGTGATGCCGAGCTTGCACAGCTGCGCGAGGAACTGGTGCAGGCCGAGGCGGCCGGCGACGGCGAGCACATCGGCAGGCTGCACGAGCGCCTGCACGCCATCGACGCCTACACTGCCGAGGCCCGCGCCGCGCGGCTTATGAACGGGCTCGGTTTTGCCCCGGGAGACACGCAACGTCCGGTAGCCGACTTCTCCGGGGGCTGGCGCATGCGCCTCAACCTGGCCCGCGCCCTGATGTGCCGTTCCGATCTGCTGCTGCTCGACGAGCCCACCAACCACCTGGACCTGGAGGCGGTGGTCTGGCTCGAACAGTGGCTGCAGCGCTATCCAGGTACCCTGCTGCTCATCTCCCATGACCGGGACTTCCTCGATGCCGTGGCCCAGCGCATCCTGCATTTCGATCAGGGGCGGCTGGTGCTCTACAGCGGCAACTACAGCGCCTTCGAGCGCCAGCGCGCCGAGCGCCTTGCGCAGCAACAGCAGGCCTTCGAGCGGCAGCAGGCAGAGCGCCAGCGCATCCAGTCATTCATCGACCGCTTTCGGGCCAAGGCCAGCAAGGCGCGCCAGGCCCAGAGCCGCATTCGCCAGCTGGAGCGCATGGAACAGCTTGCAGCCGCCCATGCCGATTCCCCGTTCCATTTCTCCTTCCGCGCACCCGAGGCGCTTCCGCACCACCTCCTGCGGCTCGATGACGCGGCCGTGGGTTACGCGGATCAGGTACTGCTCGAGGACATCAACATGGACATCGACGCCGGCGAGCGTATTGCCCTGCTCGGGCCCAACGGCGCCGGCAAGTCCACCCTGGTGCGCCTGCTGGCCGGCGAACTGGCGCCGCTGGCCGGGCGGCGCGAGGCCCACCGCGACCTGCGCGTAGGCTATTTTGCCCAGCACCAGTCCGAGCGGCTGGACTATGCGGCCTCGCCGCTTGCGCTGATGCGGCACGAGGCCCCGGAATTCAGCGAGCAGGAGGCGCGCGACTATCTCGGCGGATTCGGTTTTGGCGGCGAGCGGGCCGAGCAGCCCTGCGGCACCTTCTCCGGCGGCGAGAAGGCGCGCCTGGTGCTGGCGCTCATCACCCTGCAGCGGCCCAACCTGCTGCTGCTCGACGAGCCCACCAATCATCTCGACCTGGACATGAGGCATGCGCTGGAAGTGGCCCTGCAGGGCTTCGAGGGGGCCGTGGTGCTGGTCTCGCACGACCGCCACCTGCTGCGCAGTCTGGCCGAACGCAACTGGCTGGTGTCCGACGGGGCGGTACGCCGTTTTGAAGGAGGAGTGGACGACTACCTGGCCCGGCTGGCAGAGGCGCGCCCCGAGCCGGAGCCGGAAGGGGCGGCTGACAGCCGGCCCGATCACTCGGCCGATGCCCGCCGGGAGCGGCGCCGTCTGGAGGCCGAGCGGCGTCAGCAGCTCGCGCCGCTGCGCCGCCGCCTGCAGGCCCTGGAGGCCGAGATGGAGCAGCAGCAGACCGAGCTCGACGCGCTGGAGACGCATCTGGCCGATCCCGGCCTTTACGAGGCCGCGCGCAAGGACGAGCTCAATGAACTCCTGCAGGCGCAGGGCCGGCTGCGCCGCGCCCTGGCCGAGACCGAGGAGGCCTGGCTGCAGCTGCAGGAGGAGATAGAGGCCCTGGATTGATCTCCAAACGAAAACGGCCCTGCACCTTGTGCAGGGCCGCAGGAATCAAGTGGACGCGCTCCGCAGTGCCGTTGCCGCCTTTGCCCTTGAACCGGAGGTTCAGGTGGGGACTTCGGTGACCCCGTCAGGCTTCCCGCCGGAGCGGTCGTGCACACTGGGGTCAGCACCCGCCCCCTGGGCATCGTAATTAGGCTCAAGGAGAATCTTCGGGCAGCTCGCGGTCACCGCAGAGGCGTCCATGGCCTGATTATAGCGCAGCCGCTCATGGATGCGGCGGCGCCTTGCAGCGAAATTTTCTATGGCGCCAATCGAAAGGGATTATCGGGGGCTCAGAGTTCCATCTGCTGGCCATTCTCCAGCGCGCGCTCGATCTTCTCCTGCAGGGTGCGGATGCGCTGGGTCACGGAATGGCTGAGTTCGTCGCGCGAGTTGCGCTGCTGCAAAAGTTCGTGGGTGATGTTGAGGGCGGCCATCACTGCAATGCGGTCGGAGCCGATGACCTTGCCGCTGTCGCGGATCTCCTGCATGCGGGTGTTGAGCAGGTTGGCCGAGGCGATGAGCGCGCTCTGCTCCTCGGGCGGGCAGGCCACGCGGTATTCCTTGCCGAGGATGACCAGGTCCACGGGGACCATGTCGGCGGACTTGTCGCTGTCGCTCATGCGTTCTGCTGCTCCATGGCCTTGAGCCGGGTGACGATTGCCTCGACCTTGGTGCGGGCAATTTCATTCTTGCGCAGCAGGTTCAGGCGTTCCTCGTTGAGCTGCTGCTGGTGCTCGCGCAGCACGCGGTTTTCTTCCTTGAGGCGTTCGCAGGTCTGGATGAGTTCGCTCACGCGAAACTCGAGCTTTTTCAGCTCCTGCTCGGCGGTATCGTTGATCTGCTGCTGATCCATGCTCCGAAGCATAGGCGCCAACCCCTTTTGGGTCAAGCGCTTGGGGCACATCGTTGCGAATGATTCGATGAACGGAAGGCGGTTCAGCCCCGTGCCCGGGCAAGGCGCCGGCGCAGCGCGTCCAGGGGCAGGGTGTTGATCACATCGCCGGCCTCGAGCCAGCCGCGGCGTGCCTGCAGCACGCCTTCGTCGAGCAGGGCGAAATCGGCCGGGCCATGGGCATCGCTGTTGATGGCGATGCCGATCCCGCGTTCCTTCGCCTGACGGGCATGGATATCGTCGAGGTCCAGGCGCAGGGGCTGGCTGTTGAGTTCGAGCAGGCAGCCACGCTCGGCCACGGCATCGAGAAAACGTGGCCAGTCCAGGTCGATGGGCTGGCGTCGCTGGATGAGGCGCCCGGAAGGGTGGGCAATGAGGTGGATGCAGGGGTTCTCCAGGGCGCGCAACAGGCGCCGGGTCTGTCGCGCGCGCCCGAGGCGGAAGTGGGAGTGCACGGCCCCGATGACCACATCCAGCCGGGACAGAACTGCGTCCGGCATGTCGAGCCGGCCGTCCTCGAGTATGTCCACCTCCATGCCCTTGAGCAGGGTGATGCCGTCGAGTTCCTCGTTGAGGCGGTCGATCTCGTCGAGCTGGCGCAGCAGGCGGTTCTCGTCGAGGCCATGCACCACGCCGATGTGCGGCGAGTGGTCGGTGACGGCCAGATATTCCAGGCCGGCCGCGCGTGCCGCCTCGGCCATCTCGCGCAGGCTGCCATGGCCGTCGCTGGCCTCGGTATGGCAGTGCAGGTCGCCGCGCAGATCAGCGCGTTGTATCAGTTTTGGCAGGCGGCCTTCGCGGGCGGCCTCGAACTCGCCGCGGTTCTCGCGCAGCTCGGGCGGAATCCACGGCAGGCCTACGCTGGCATAGACCGATTCCTCGGTCTCGCCGGCGATGATGCGGCCATCGCGGAAGACCCCGTACTCGTTGATCTTGAGCCCCTGTTCCTGGGCCATGCGGCGCAGGCGGATGCTGTGTGCCCGACTGCCGGTAAAGTAGGCCAGGGCGGCGCCGAACTGTTCCGGCAGCACCACGCGCAGATCCACCTGCAGGCCGTTTTTCAGGAACACGGTGGAGCGGGTGATGCCGCGCGAGACCACCCGGGCCACGCGCGCCCAGCCGGTGAAGCGCGTCATCACGTCGGTGCCGTCGCGCACCGTGACCAGCACATCGAGGTCGCCCACCGTGTCGCGGCCGCGGCGGAAACTGCCGGCCACCACGACCTGCTGCACGCCCTCGGCATCCAGCAGCCAGGCGCGCAGGGCCTCGGCATGGCGGGCGGCATCGTGGCGCAGGAAGCGGCGATCCTTGACCCGTTTTTCCTCGATTGCCGCGAGAATGCGTTCGATGGTCTTGCGGCCAAAGCCGGGCAGCTTGTCCAGCTCGCCGCTGCGTGCCGCCTGCTCCAGCTGGCGCAGGTTGCGAATCCCCAGCGCGTGCCACAGGGCGGCCACCCGCTTCGGGCCCAGCCCGGGAATCTGCAACAGCTCTTCCAGGCTCTCGGGCACCCGGCGGTGGAGCTTGTCGAGGGCGCGCAGCCTGCCGGTCTCGACCAGCTCGCGGATCTTGGCCGCCAGCTCCTTGCCGATGCCGGGCAGGCGGGTTAGGTCCTCGCCCGCGCGGAGCAGGTCTGCCGCCTCGCGCGGCAGGTTGCGCAGGGTGCGCGCCGCATTGCGGTAGGCGCGTATCTTGAACGGGTTGTCGCCGGCGATGTCGAGCAGGTCGGCCATTTCCTCGAACACCGCGGCGATGTCCTCGTTGGTGATTTCCGGGCTCATGACATCTCAAGCATAACAGGGATGCGTTATCATGCAGGCAAATGATGGACATGCCGCAATGACCGATTTCGACGAACTGGAGCGCAGCCTCAAGCAGCTCGAATCGCCGCTGATGGCGGCCGAGACTCATGGCCTGCTCACGGGCCTGCTGGTGGCCGATCTGGCCACGCCGCTGGAAACCGTGTTCGACGAGGTGCTGGAAGAGCGCCCGGACCCCAACGATGTGCTGATGCGCGAGCGGCTGCGGCCCCTGCGCGAAGTGTACGAGCAGACCCGTGCCGCGCTGATGGACCCCGAGCTTGGCTTTGCCCCGCTGCTCCCGGACGAGGAGGAGGTCGCCTTTGCCCGCCGGTTGCGGGCACTGGCGCACTGGGTGCAGGGTTTCGTCTATGGCCTTGGCCGGGGCGGGGTGCGGGTGGAGGCACTCAAGGGCGAGCCCGGCGAGCTGCTGCGCGACCTGATCGAGATCTCGAAACTCGACGAGGAAAGCGCGGAGGACGACGAGGCCGAGGCCGACCTGTTCGAGCTGACCGAGTTCGTGCGCATGGGGGCCCTGCTGCTGGCCGAGGAGCTGCAGCCGTTCAAGGCCCCGCCGGTGGTGCAGTAGAGGAGGAGAGGCGCACATGAGCCAGTGCATCGCAGCGCAGCCACACCCATGTACCAAAGCCGTCCCGGGCGCGGCCTGTTGCGTCCGCGCCCTGCCCAGGGAGACAGCCCGCTCATGACCATCCCCGCCCGCGAGTTTGCCCGCCGCCGCCGCCAGCTGATGCGCATGATGGGGCAGGATTCGATTGCCATCCTTCCCGCTGCCCGGCCCAGGCGGCGCAACCGGGATGTGGAGTATCCCTTCCGCCAGGACAGCGATTTTCTCTATCTCACCGGCTTCCCCGAGCCGGAGGCGGTCATGGTGCTGATTCCCGGCCGGCGCCAGGGGCAATTCCTGCTGTTCTGCCGCGAGAAGGATCCGCAGCAGGAGACCTGGCATGGCCGCCGTGCCGGGCTGGAGGGCGCCGTGGAACAGTACGGTGCCGATGACGCCTTCCCCATCGGCGACATCGACGACATCCTGCCGGGCCTGCTCGAGGACCGCGAGCGGGTCTACTACACCATGGGCTGCGACAAGGAGTTCGACAACCGCCTGATGGGATGGATCAACCAGATCCGCAGCCAGACCCGCAGTGGCGCCCAGCCCCCGCACGAGTTCGTCACCCTGGCCTGGCTGGTGCACGAGATGCGCCTGTACAAGTCGGCAGCCGAAATCCGGGCCATGAAGAAGGCCGCCAGCGTGTCCATGGAGGCCCACCGGCGAGCCATGCGCGCCTGCCGCCCGGGCATGCACGAATACGAGATCGAGGCCGAGCTGCTGCACGAGTTCCGCCGCAATGCCATGGAGCCGGCCTATCCCTCCATCGTCGGCGGGGGCGAGAACGGCTGCATCCTGCACTATGTCGACAACTGCGCCCCGCTGGCCGATGGCGACCTCCTGCTGATCGATGCCGGCGCGGAGTATCTGGGCTATGCCAGCGACATCACCCGCACCTTCCCGGTCAACGGCCGTTTCAGCAAGGAGCAGCGGGCGCTGTACGACCTGGTGCTCAAGGCGCAGCAGGCCGCCATCCGCAAGGTAAAGCCCGGCAACCACTGGAACGATCCGCACATGGCGGCGGTACGCACCCTGACGAAAGGGCTGGTGGAGCTCGGCCTGCTCAAGGGGCGCCCGGCCGACCTGGTCAAGAGCGGCGCCTACCGCCAGTTCTACATGCACCGCACCGGGCACTGGCTGGGGCTGGATGTGCACGATGTCGGCGA
>RFHG01000318.1 GCA_003696465.1 Gammaproteobacteria bacterium
ACTTCGTTAAAATTTCCTCAGGCTTGTGTCGTTTCGTTCCCATTCTGATCCTCCGTTTTCCTAAACATAACGGCGGACCACTTCAGTGGGGGAGGATCAAAAGGCGGGCAGGATCGGCGCGATAACCGTCTGACCGAAGGAGCTGGGGGCGTTGACCTTCAGGTGCCCCCGCACCGCCCCGGCACCATCGCGGATGCGCGTCTCGACCCCGGCAACGGCATCCAGAATGCCTGTCGCCTCGTCGTAGTAGAGCCGCCCGGCATCGGTCAGCGACATGGAGCGGGTCGTGCGGGTGAGCAGCGTCGTGCCAAGACTCTCTTCGAGCAGCTTGACCTCGCGGCTCAAGAGCGCAGGCGACACGCCAAGATCCTCCGCCGCACGCGCGAAGCTGCCGCGTTCGACGATGCGGCGGAAGGCGTGCATGACGGAAAGCTTGTCCATCTTGTTGGTATCCTTCCGGATCGTGCTGCGATCCGGTTCGATGCGCCCGGAGCCATCCATAGCATGCGTTTGAGCCCGAAGCGAAGCGCGTGGCGCGGATCTTTCGTGCCTTGCGCGGCAAATCGGGAGAACCGAATGTCGCCAGGGAAGGATCCGATCGCCGACCCATCCTGGGGCTTGGCTCGAGCGTCGGTTAAACCGGACTTAGGCATCGCCGGCTGTCTCACGCAGCGGATGGGCGGACATTGGCATGCCTGTGCCCTACAACGTCAGCAGTAATCCATGTTAACCTGACATCTCCGGCGGCGTGGGATTTGCCGCCCAGTCCGCCGAAAGAGCGAGAGTTTCAGGGCCTGCCGTGAAATTTTTGTACCCTTTCTTATCGCCATCGGAATCCTGCTCGTCGCGCTGGCGATTGTCCGACTGATGGATCAACGCGCCGATCAGCGCGAATGGGACAGGCTGAGCGGGCTCCAGCCCACTGCGCCTGAACTCTTCGATCCGCAGATGGTGGCAGACCTGCCCGAACCCGCCCGGCGCTATTTCGCCCATGCGATCCGACCCGGCACGCCGCTCTTGCCGGTGGTGGAGATCGAGATGCAAGGCCAGTTCAGCCTTGGGACGAAGGAGACGCCGAATTACCAGCCGATGCAGGCACGCCAGATCCTGGCCGCGCCCGAGGGCTTTGTCTGGGCGATGCGCACGACCGAGGGAATGCCCATCTCGGGATCGGATTCCGGAGGCTGGACGCGGTTTCGCATTTTCGGCTTGATCCCGGTGGCCCGGCTCGGCGGCGACCCCGACCACAGCAGCTCGGCGTTTGGGCGCTACGTGGCCGAAGCGGTGTTCTGGTCACCCGCAGCGCTCTTGCCGGGGGGCAAACGTCTCTTGGGAGGCGATCTCGGAGGATACTGCCCGCGTGACGGTCAGGCGCGGCGCGCTCGAACAGGCCGTCGATGTAACGGTCGATAGCGAGGGGCGCCCGGTACAGGTGACCTTCATGCGCTGGAGCAACGCCAACCCCGACAAAACGTATCGCCTGCAACCTTTTGGTGGACTGCTGTCCGATTTCCGCGAGGTCGGCGGATACCTCTTTCCCTTCCGGTTCTAGGCGGGGAACATGTTCGGGACGGAGGACTATTTTCCGTTTTTCCTGGCTGAAGTGACTGGCATCAGCTTTCCCGGCGCGGGGCCATGATCCGAACTTGACAAGATGTGATAGTGCGAACCCGGTGCTGCGCAGGGACGACGACCTTCGATGCTCTGGTCCGGGAAGTCGGCCGCGGGGTATAGCTCGATCCGGGGTCGGCGCCGACCACTGCCCGGCTGTTCTTCCGCTATCGGGATGCCGCAGGGTTGCGACCGCGCGGCAGGTCGACCCGCACGCGAAGCTGCTCCTGCCACCGTTGCGGTAACTAGCCGCGTGCGATCAGAAGCGAGACGACTTCCGGCATTTCCGCATGGGCCGGGTCAGCCAACCCGAAGTCGTCCAGAAAACGGCGTCTTGCTCGAGGCGTGTGCGCTTCAAGGGCTTCAAGGACGGGGTGCAGCCAGTGCCATACGTTTGAGGCCCCGGCGCAGACGCAGATCGGCGCTCACCCGTCAGCGACGCCCGACGGCGCTTCACGCAAGAAGGTGCCAATCGCCGCATGGGCATCGCGATCGCTCAGGATACCGAGATGATTGGCGCCCCCTATCAGCATGTACTGACCCCTCGGTGTCGCCGCAGCCAGGGTCGGCTCATAGGCTTCGGCACGAAACGCCTCGTCCTCACGCCCCGCGATCAACAGGAACGGCGGCAAGCGGGCGACATCGGCCAGATAATCGGCGCGCGGGGCAAAGGACGTGTTGAGACGATAGCTGTAACTTTGCGTCGCGGTCGCCCCTTGGGGGCCGTGCAGCACGCTGTCGGGAAAGCGGAACTGGATGACGTGCAAATGGTCCAGCGCATGGATGCCCACGGCATTGAGCATCGAAAGGCCGATGATGCGCCGGACCAGAACGTGGCTCCAGCCACCGCCATCTTCCCGCGCGGTCGGGGCATTGTATTTGAGAAAGGGCGCGATCAGGACGGCCTTGTCCAGCATGTGGCCATGGGCGCCTCCGGCAAAACGGATCGTCAATCCGCCGCCGCTGGAATGGCCGACCATGTACACTGGCCGCTCCGTCCCTCCATAGGCAAGGATCAGATCGGCCAGATCATCCTCCAGCTGCCCGACGTAATCGACGTCGCCGCGCCGCATCGGGGCCGGTCCGTGGCCGCGCAGATCAGGGATCAGGACTTCGAAACCGTACTCCTCTGCGAGACTCGCACCAAGGGCGGTGTAGCCGCCTCCGTGCCAACCCGAGCCGTGCACCACCACGACCAGGGGCCCGGTTTCGGGGCCGGGATAATGGCGCACGCCGAGTTCAGCCCCATCCCGCGCTCGCCATGTCGTCAGGCCCGGATCCTGCGCGGTGGTGGTTTCGATGCTGGCGAATGCCAAGCTCTCGCGGGCCGGCAACGGCTGTATGCGTTGCGAGGCGATCAGCCCGAAAGCAATCATGAAGAAGATCGATGCTGAGGAAACCAGAATGACGAGCACGGGCTTGAGGCCTCCGGGAATTGACATGGCTTTCCATCTTTCTCTTGCGGGGCGATGATGCTTGCACGCTCGCCTCCGCCATCAGGCAGCCAGAATTCCCAGAAAGCCAGCGATCTGGCCGGGATAATGGCCGCCAGCGATCATCAATCAAAGACTTGACTTGCCCGCGCAGCCAGGGTAGCCGCCACGCCAAGGGTCAGCAGACACCCGCCGCCCGCAGGCATGTGCCACGGTGAAGTTCTGATCAGACAACCATCCTCCACCCTCCACGCCCTTCGCGCGGTTGGTAACGCGGGCACCATCCTTCGATGCGAAGGCCGGCCAGAGGAGTGCGGGGCGATGTCTGCAACGCCAGCCAATGTTTTCGTCGACGGCCCGCTTGGCCGCGTATTCGCGCGCACGGCGGTTCCAATTGCGATCATCATGTCCATGAACGGCGCGCTTGGCATCGCCGATGCGATGTTTCTGGGCCGCTATGTGGGGCCGCGCGCGCTCGAGGCGGTCACCCTGATCTTTCCCGCCTTCATGGCGCTTTCGGCGCTTGGGGTGCTGATCGGCGGCGGCATGGCCAGCATCCTCGCGCGGCTCCTGGGCGCGGGGCGGCATGCCGAGGCGAACGCCGTGTTCGAGGCCACCCACGGCATGGCGCTGGCGATGGGCGCGGCGCTCATCGCCCTTTACGCGGGTCTCGGAACGCAGGCGATCGGGGCGTTGACCGGGACGGGACCGGTAGCCGACATGGCGCGGGGCTATTTCTCGATTCTCGTTCTGGCCTCGCCGGTCGGCCTTGTCCTGGCGGCGCAGTCGGATGCGCTGCGCAGCGAGGGGCACACGGCCTTCATGGCGGCGGGGGCGCTTCTGGTGTCGCTTTCGAATATCGGCTTCAACTATGTGCTG
>RFHG01000319.1 GCA_003696465.1 Gammaproteobacteria bacterium
AGCGTCTTCCTGAAGTTCGCGAAGGCCCTGACCACTTTCTCGGGATCCGACGCTTCCCGGCGCAGGTCGTCCGGTAGCCGCCCCGCGAGCGCGAAGAGATAATCCTCCGGTATGTTCAGGATGCCGGAAAACTGCCGAATCAGGTGGCTGGAGCTGGGGCTGCGGCGGTCATGCTCGATGTCGTTGAGGTACTGCGGGGATATCGACCCGCCTTCCTCTTCCTTCATCACCCGCGCAGCGAGCTCCTTCTGGCTCAAGCCAGCCGCCTTGCGCGCCTTCGCGATCGCGCGCCCGAAGGTCATCCCGTCACTGGACATGGCCGGATCATCGCTGCTTTCCCCTGTCAATCCGCTTGTTCGCGGATACGCGAATTGTTACGCTAAAGCTTGAGAGGGCGCAACGTTTGTGGAGAGAACGCTTGCCGACAGTCGCCACGGGTAACGATGCTAAAGATTCTTCATACTGCCGACATTCACCTCGACTCGCCCCTAAAGTCACTCGCGCTACGGGATCCCGAACTCGCAGAGGCGGCTGCGACAGCGACGCGATCTGCCTTCAGGCGAATCATCGACACGGCCATCGAGGAAAGGGTGGCGGCAATCCTGATTGCGGGCGATCTGTTCGACGGCCAGCAGCGCAGCGCGAGGACAGGCGCCTTCCTGATCGGTGAACTTGATCGGCTGCGCAATCACGGGGTCCGCGTCTTCTATATCAAGGGCAACCATGACGCCGAAAACCCGGTGACCGGCACGATCGACTTTCCTGACAATGTGCATGTCTTCGACGGCCGGGGAGGGAAGGTTCGGCTAACCGACGATGTCTGGATCCACGGTGTGAGTTTCGCGCAGCGCCATGCGCCGGAGAGCTTGCTGCCGAGGTTCGAGCCTCCTGTTCCTGGAGCAATCAATATCGGGCTGCTCCACACCTCGCTTGCCGGCGCGAAAGGGCACGATGTTTATGCACCCTGCACGGCTGCGGAACTGGCCGCCCACGGCTTCGACTATTGGGCGCTCGGGCATGTTCACGCGCGGCAGATACACGTCCAAACACCCTGCATCGTGATGCCCGGAACGCCGCAGGGGCGCGACATCGGTGAGGCCGGGCCGAAATCCGCCACGCTCATCGAAATTGGCGGCGGCATCTCCATCCGCGAGGTGCCCACATCCATTCTTGAATTCATGCCGGTGGATGTCTCCGTCTCGGAAGGCGATAGCGACGAAGAGCTGCGCGCACGCATCCGCGAGGCACTGCAAGCCGCGGTCCAAGCGCTCGTCTCTGATCATGGTGCCATCCGGTTGAGGCTGAAGGGAAAGAGCGCCCGTCGCTGGCAGATGCTGCGCGATCGGGACGTTTGGACCGAAACCGTAAGCGATATCGCGCGCGAGACCGAACGGCTCTGGCTCGAGCAACTCGTCATGGAAATAGAGTCTCCAAGAGCGGCCGCCGAGGGCGGGACGGCGGCAAATGAACTCGGCCGAATGATGGAGGACATTTGCAAGGAGGCCGGGTTCAGGGCGGCGGCATGTGAGCGGGTCGATGAGATTCTCGCGGCGCTGCCGCCCGAACTGCGCAGGGCTCTCGCAACCAATGAGGCCTCGCGCGACAGCTTGGTCGATCAGATCACGCGAGCCGGGCAAGAGCGGGTTCTTGCCCACATGCGGGGAGGTCGATGATGCGCCTGCGCGAATTGCGTCTGGAGCGCTTTGGCCAGTTCACCGACAAGGTTTTCGATTTCGGGGACGGATCGCGGGGCTCCGATTTTCACATCATCTACGGCCCCAACGAAGCCGGCAAGACAACTACGATGGAGGCTTATATCCGCCTTCTCTACGGTTTCAGGCATCAGGAGCCCTACGACTTCCTTCATGGGCGAAGCAACCTGCGGGTATCGGGCGTCTTCGACCTCGCCGAAGGGCCGCTTCGTCTGTCACGCCTGCCCAAGCGCGCGCCCAACCTTCTTGATGCAACTGGGAATGCTCTGCCCGACCATGCAGTCGGTGCTCACCTTGGGGGCCTCTCCGAAGAGGATTACCGTGCGCTGCTCTGCCTCGACGACGACACGATCGAACGGGGTGGCGAAGACATCGCGAATGCACGCGGCGATATCGGCCAGCTGTTGTTCTCGGCAGCGGCGGGCATCGCGGATATGAGCGATATCCTGACCGAGCTCCGGGAGCGGGCTGATTCCCTGTTCCGCAAGAGAGCTAGCACCACCCGGCTGGCAGAGCTCAAGCGGGAACTCGCCGAAATCGATGGGCAGATTCGCGAACAGGACGTCTCAGCAAGCCAGTGGAGGACGCTGAAGGACCACCTGTCTGCCGCGGTCGAGAACGAACGCTCTGCCCGTGAAGAACGGGACCGGTTACGGCGGGAGCTGGAACAGGCGCGGGCTTTGAAGCGCGCACTTCCCTGGTTGGTCGAGCACGACCGGCTGGTCGGCGAGGTTGCTCCGTTCGCGGATTATCCCGACCAACTGGACATCGAACCCGAGTCGCTGGTGCAACTGGAGAAAGAACAGGCGCAACTTGAGGCCAAGCGTGACCGGCTCCAGAAGGAAATCGCCACCGCGCAGACCGAGCTGGAAGAGCTTCACCCTGACCAGACCAAGCTAGAACTGGGCGCCTTGCTGGACGCTCTGGACGAGCTTCGAAGTCGAACGCAGACCGCCGCAATCGATCTGCCAAAGCGGCGACGCGAGTTGAAGGACGTCATGGATGAAATCAGCGGCTGCCTGCGGGAGCTGGGACTACCTCCG
>RFHG01000320.1 GCA_003696465.1 Gammaproteobacteria bacterium
ATAGGGCTCCCAGTCATCGATCCGTTTCGGGTCGAGATGGGGCGCCTTCCAGCCCATGATGAGATAGGGCACTTCGGCCGGCGCATGCACCGTGATACGCCGCTCGCCATGCTGCTCGACCTCGGTGCGCGGCTTCGGCGTGGACAGGGGTTCGGCCGGCAGCACGCCGAAGTAACGCCGGGCCAGGGCCAGCACCCGCGTTGGGTCGACATCTCCGACCACCACCAGGATGGCATTGTTCGGCGCATACCAGCGCCGGTACCAGTCCTTCAGGTCTTCGATGGTGAGGCTGTCCAGGTCGGTCATCCAGCCGATCACGGGGTTGTGATAGGGGCCGTTCATCCAGGCCGTGGCGAGAAAGCGCTCCAGCGTCAGCGCGTCGGGGTTGTCCTCGGTGCGCAGGCGGCGCTCCTCCTTGACCACCTCGACCTCCTTGAGGAAGTCCTTCTCGGCCAGGGTCAGGTTGCGCATGCGGTCGGCCTCGAGCTTGAGCGCCACTTCCAGCCGGTCGGCCGCCAGGTACTGGTAGTAGGCGGTGTAGTCGTAGCTGGTAAAGGCATTCTCCTGGCCGCCGTTTTCGCTGATGATGCGCGAGAAACTGCCACCCGGATAACGCTTGGTACCCTTGAACATCATATGCTCGAGGACATGCGAGATGCCGGTGATGCCACTGTGCTCGAAACTGGAACCGACCCGGTACCAGACCATGCTCTGCACCACCGGCGCCCGGTGGTCCTCGCGCACGATGACCTGCATGCCGTTGCGCAGCCGGTACTGGTGAATCCTGCCGGGATCGGCGGCAGCGCCGGCCTCCGCAGGCAGCGGCAGGAGGGGCATCAGCATCATGGCGAAAGCCGGGAACAACAGGCGGAGCATGGACAACATTCGCGGACCATCGTGGTTGGATTGTCGGGAACGGCCAATGGTACCATTGGTGCCATCGACTGCCCCCTGATGGACCGCAGAATTCATGTTTGGTTTCGGAAAGAAGAAAACCGCCCCCGAGGAAAAGCCGGAGTCCGAAGAGAAGAAGTCCTCCGGCGGCCTGTTCGCACGCCTGCGCCGCGGCCTGGCCAAGACCGGCGAGATCCTCACCACCGATCTCGGCGAGCTGGTATCCGGGCGCATCGATGACGATGTGCTGGAGGAGCTGGAGACCCGACTGCTGCAGGCGGATGTGGGCATGGAGGCGACCCTGCAGATCATCGACGACCTGCGCGAGCGGGTCAGGCGTAGCGAACTGGGCGACCAGCAGGCCCTGCTGCGTGCCCTGCGCGAGGAGATGGTGACGATTCTCGAACCGGTGGCCAGGCCGCTCGAGATCGACCGCAGCCATCAGCCCTTTGTCATCCTCATGGTCGGCATCAACGGCGCCGGCAAGACCACCACCATCGGCAAGCTGGCGCGCCGCTTCCGCGATCAGGGGCTGTCGGTGATGCTGGCTGCCGGCGACACCTTCCGCGCCGCTGCGGTGGAGCAGCTCAAGGCCTGGGGCGAGCGCAACGAGGTGCCGGTGATCGCGCAGGGCGAGGGGGCGGATTCCGCCTCGGTGATCTATGACGCGCTGCAGGCCGCCCGGGCCCGGGGCGTCGATGTGCTGATCGCGGATACCGCCGGGCGCCTGCATACCCAGAGCAATCTCATGGAGGAGCTGAAGAAGATCCGGCGGGTGATGGGCAAGCTCGACGAGACCGCACCGCACGAGGTCATGCTGGTGGTCGATGGCGGGACCGGCCAGAATGCGCTCAACCAGGCGCGCCAGTTCAACGAGGCGCTGGGGGTGACCGGTATCACCGTGACCAAGCTCGACGGCACCGCCAAGGGCGGCATCCTGCTGGCCATTGCCCGCGAGCTGGGTATTCCGGTGCGCTTCATCGGTGTCGGCGAGGCACCGGAGGACCTGCGCCCCTTCGATGCCGGCGAGTTCGTGGATGCCCTGCTGGGGCTCGAGCACAAGGAATGATCCGTTTCCAGAATGTCAGCAAGCGCTATCCCACCGGGCAGGAGGCCCTGAGCAACGTCACCCTGGGGCTTGCGCCGGGCGAGATGGCCTTTCTCACCGGCCATTCAGGCGCCGGCAAGTCCACCCTGCTCAAGCTGACGGCGCTCATCGAGCGGCCCACCCGCGGCCAGGTGCTGGTCGACGGGCAGAACCTGCGCAAGCTGCCCCGGCGGCGCATTCCTCACTATCGTCGCCGCATCGGCATCATCTTCCAGGACCACCACCTGCTGCATGATCGCAGCGTGTTCGATAACGTGGCGCTGCCGCTGGTGATCGCCGGCTATCGCCACCAGGAGATCGGCCGCCGGGTACGGGCGGCGCTCGACAAGGTAGGGCTGTTGCGCAAGGAGAAGGCACAGCCCATCACCCTGTCCACCGGCGAGCAGCAGCGTGTCGGCATTGCCCGCGCGGTGGTCAGCCGGCCCGCCGTACTGCTGGCCGACGAGCCGACCGGCAACCTCGACCCCGATCTCTCGCGCGAGATCATGGAGCTGTTCATCGAGTTCAACCGGGTGGGCACCACGGTACTGGTGGCCTCGCACGATCTCGCCCTCATCTCCGGACTCGGCAAGCGCATGATCCATCTGGAACAGGGGCGGCTGGTGTCCGATTCGGAGGCGGTGGCGTGACGGCCCGCACCGATGCCGGGCCGGAGCTGCATGCCCGGCTCACGGCCTGGCTGGTCAGCCATGCCCGTGCCTTCCTGTTCAGTCTGGGCAAGCTGTACCGGGCGCCGCTGGCCTCGCTCATGACCATGGCCGTGATCGGCATAGCCCTGGCACTGCCCGCAGGCCTGTTCGTGCTGCTCAAGAACCTGGAGCAGGTCAGTGGCGGCTGGTCGGACGAGGCCCGGATTTCCGTCTTCCTCAAGCGTGATACGGATGCGCAGGTTTGGCAGAAGCTGCGCCAGCGCATTGCCCAGCGGCCGGAGGTGGCCCGGGTCGAGCTGATCACGCCCGATCAGGCCCTCGCGGAGTTCCGTGCCCACTCGGGTTTTGGATCTGCCCTGGATGCACTGGGCGAGAACCCCCTGCCGGCGGTTCTGGTGGTGCATCCCCGTGCCGACATCGAGGATCCGGTGGCCATCGGCGTGCTGCGCGACGAGCTGGCGCGGCTTCCCGGGGTGGACGATGCCCTGCTGGACATGCAGTGGATCCAGCGCCTGCATGCGCTGCTTGCCACCGCACGCCGCACCGTCTGGGTGGTGGCCGGCATGCTGGGCATTGCCGTGGTGCTGGTCGTGGGCAATACCATCCGGCTCGACATCCAGAACCGGCGTCAGGAAATCGAGGTGGCCAAGCTGATTGGTGCCACCGATGCCTTCATCCGCCGCCCCTTCCTGTATGGTGGCATCTGGTACGGTCTGTTTGGCGGCCTGCTGGCGGTGCTGATGGTACAGGCCGCACTGGGCCTGCTGGCCGGGCCGGTTGCGCGCCTTGCCTCGCTGTATGGCTCCTCGTTCACGCTGCAGGGTCTGTCGGGCGGCGAGGCACTGGCCATGATCGGCCTCGGTACCGCTCTGGGCTGGCTCGGTTCCTGGGTTGCAGTGGGGCGACACATCCGCGAAATCGAGCCGAGCTGACCGCTTGTCAGCCTTTTGCGGCCGCCTGCCATGCAGGACAGCGGATATCCGTTACAATCCGGTAATATGAATACGGACAACACAACGATTACGAGACACTGCTGCCAATGAGTGAAATGAAGCGCCGGATCATGCTGGTCGACGGCTCCGAGGCCACCCGCAAGATGGTCTCTGCCCTGCTCGAGCGGCAGATCGGGGATGTCCAGGTCACCGGCTATGACAACGCGCGCGAGGCGCTGGCCAGCCTCAAGATCCAGCGCTACGACCTGATCGCCTCCGCCCTGGTGCTGCCGGACATGGACGGGCTGGAATTCGTGCGCAAGATCCGGCGCCTGGGCAACCACACGGCCACGCCCATCATCGTCGTCTCCGGCGATGCGGCCACGCGCGAGGATCTGCAGCACGGCTACGAGAAGGGGGTTACCGGATTCTTCGACAAAAGCCAGGGCCTGCAGCAGCTGGTCGACTACATCGAGACCTTCCTGCCCAAGGTGACCGGCGCTTCCGGTCGCGTGCTCTATATCGAGGACAGCCTGACCGCGGCCACCGTGCTCAAGCAGTTGATGCAGAAACACGGCCTGCAAGTGGTCCATGTCACCTCCGCCGAGGAGGCGCTGGACCTGATCCGGGAGGTGGGTGCCGAGGGGCCGGGGAGCTTCGACATCATCGTCTCCGATGTCTTTCTCAAGGGCGAGATGACCGGGCCCGACCTGATCCGGGCTGTGCGCAACGACCTCAACTACACCCGCGAGATGATGCCTGCACTGCTGATCACGGTCGACGGCCAGGAGGAAGAGGAGTACGCCAAGCTGCTCGCCTGCGGGGCCAACGATTATGTCACCAAGCCCGTCACCGAGCCGATCTTCATTGCCCGGCTCAACTCGCTGCTGATGATCAAGCACCAGTACCTGCTGCTGACCCAGACCGGCACCTACGAAATTCCCTTCCAGCCCATCTGACGCGACCCGCGCATGACCCGAACCGTTGTCTATCCCGGCACCTTCGATCCGGTCACCCATGGCCATGCCGACCTCGTCAGTCGCGCCTGCCGGCTGTTCGACCGCGTGGTGCTGGGCATCGCGCGCAATCCGGGCAAGCAGCCGCATTTCTCCAT
>RFHG01000321.1 GCA_003696465.1 Gammaproteobacteria bacterium
CGTGATGCTGGTGCTGCTGGTGATCTTCATGGTGACCGCGCCGCTGTTGCAGCAGGGGGTCGATGTGGAGCTGCCCGAGGTCGAGGCCCGCCCCCTGCACGAGACCAAGCCGGAGGATCTGGTGGTGGTGACGGTGGATCGCAAGGGGCGCTTCTCGCTGCAGCGCGGCCGGTTCCTCGATGCCGAACAGCTGCGGGCGGCGGTGGCCGAGCGCCTGGCACGCGCGCCGCGCAAGGAGGCCTATGTACGGGGCGACCGGCATGTCGATTACGGCCGGGTGGTAGAGGCCATGGTCATTCTGCAGCAGGCGGGCGTACCGCGGGTCGGGCTCATCACCGAGCCCCCGGAGGAGTAGATGGGCGGTGGATTGCTGCAGGATCTGCGCGCCCACCCGCTGGCGCTGGGTCTGGCAATCGCGCTGCATGTGCTGGTTATCCTGCTGCTGGTGTTGCGTCTTGGCAGCGAACCGGAGCCACTGCCGGCAAGCGGGGCCAAGAAGCCGGTGGAGATCGTCCAGGCGCGTGCCGTGGATGCCCGCCAGTTCGATGCGGCCATCCGCAGGCAGCGCGAGGCTGAACAACGCAAGGCCGAACGCAGGCGACAGGCCGAACTGGAAAAGCGCCGCGCGGCGGAACGCAAGCGCAAGGCGGCTGAAGCCCGCAAGCGCAAGGAAGCAGAGCGCAGGAAGCGACTGGCCGAGGAAAAGCGGCGCGCGGCAGAGGAAAAACGGCGCCGGGAGGCCGAACGCAAGGCACGGGCAGAGGCCGAGCGTGCGGCCGAGCAGAAGCGCATGGCCGAGGCCCTGGCGGCCGAGGCCGCTGCCCTGGAGCAGCAGGAAGCCGAGGCACAGGCCAAGCGCCGGGCCGAGGCCGAACGCCAGCGCGCCGCCCGCCTGTCGCGTCTCAGGGCCGACTGGGTGGATCGCATCCGGGCCCGGGTTCAGGCAAGCTGGCGGCGGCCTCCGGGTGCGCGGCCGGGAAACGTGGCGCATGTCTACATTACCCAGACACCGGCCGGCATGATCGTGGATGTTCGGGTGGCGAGCTGCAGTGGCAGCGCAGCCTTCTGCAAGTCGGTCGAAGCAGCCGTGCTGCGCGCCGAGCCCCTGCCGCAGCCCTCGGATCCCGCCGTGTTCGAACGGGAACTGCATTTCATCTTCGAGCCATTGGGAGGTTGAGTTGAGCAATCTGAAGGGAATGGCCCTGGGCCTGTGCATGGTGCTCGCGGCCTGGAGTGCGCCGGCTGCGGCGGTGCTGCAGATCGAGATCACCCAGGGGGTGGAAGGGGCCACGCCAATTGCGGTGCTGTCCTTCCTCAGGGAGCTGAAACGGCCGCTGGAGCAGTTTCCGTCCGAGGTGATCCGTTCCGATCTCCATCGCAGCGGCCGCTTTGCCCCGGAAAAGGGCGCCGCACCGCTGAAACTCGATGCCGATGAACTGACCCGCCTGTTACGCAGCTGGAAGGCGCGTCACGTGGATTACCTTGTTACCGGGGCGATCCGCGAGCTGGCGCCGGACCGCTACCGCGTGGAGTTCCGCCTGTTCGATACCCTGCACGGCGAGCAGCTCCTCGGTCGCAGTACCGTGGTGCGGGCCGCCGATCTGCGCGCGGTGGCCCACCAGATCAGTGATGCCATCTACGAGAAACTGCTGGGCGTGCCCGGTGCCTTCGATACCCGGGTGGCCTATGTAGTGGTCAAGGGGCAGGGCAAACAGCGCAGCTATGCGCTGCAGGTGGCAGATGCCGACGGTCATAATCCACGCACGGTCTACCGTTCCAGCCAGCCCATCATGTCGCCTGCCTGGTCGCCCGACAACCGGCGGCTGGCCTACGTCTCGTTCGAGGGCAACCATGCCGCGGTGTGGGAGCAGGAGCTGGCCACCGGCAAGCGGCGCAAGCTGTCGTCACACCCGGGCATCAATGGTGCCCCCGCCTGGTCGCCCGACGGACGCCGGCTGGCCCTGACCCTGTCGAAGGACGGCAATCCCGAGATCTATGTGCTCGACCTGGGCACGGGCGGATTGCAGCGCATCACCCGCAACCGCGCCATCGATACCGAGCCCGCATGGAGCCATGACGGGAGTGCGCTGTACTTTACATCCGACCGCAGTGGCGCACCGCAGATCTATCGCAAGCCCCTGGCGGGTGGCCCGGCCGTGCGACTGACCTGGGAAGGGCGCTACAATGCCTCGGCCGACCCCGGCCCCGGAGACGAGATGCTGGCCCTGGTACACCAGGTCGAGCGCGACTTCCGCATTGCCGTGCTTGATCGCCGCACGGGCCTGCTGCAGGTGCTGACCGATGGTCGGCTCGACGAATCGCCGAGTTTCTCGCCAAACGGTGCGATGATCATCTACGCCACCGAGGAGCGCGGGCGAGGTGTACTGGCTGCTGTCAGCAGTGACGGCCGCGTGCGCCAGGTATTGCGCCTGCAGGAAGGCGAGGTACGCGAGCCTGCCTGGTCCGGTTATCTCAAGCGTCCGAAGAATCGAATTGTCCGATAAGGAGCACTGACATGTTCAAGCTGAAACTGCCGCTCTTGCTGCTGATGATCCTGGCCCTTGCGGCCTGTACCGCGCCGGCCCCGCGCCCGGACGAAGCGACCGCACCCGGGGCGGCAGCCGAAGGTACCCCGCAGGGTAGTGGAGAAGGCGGACTGACCGGAGGCGAAAGCGTGCCCCTGGGCGAGGAGGCCTTCGGCCCCGATTTCGACTTCGTCAACGATCCGAAGAGCCCGCTGAATGATCCGCAGAGCCCGCTTGCCCAGCGCATCATTCATTTCGACTTCGACAGCAGCAAGGTGAAGGACGAATATCTCGACATCATCGCACAGCATGGCGCCTTCCTGGCGGCGCATCCGCAGTTGAAAATGCGCCTCGAGGGCCATGCCGATGAACGCGGCTCGCGCGAGTACAATGTGGCCCTGGGTGAGCGCAGGGCCCGGGCGGTGGCCCAGCTCATCGAGCTGCAGGGCGCGCGCCCTGATCAGATCGAGGTGGTGAGCTATGGCGAAGAGCTGCCCATTGCCTTTGGTCATGACGAGGCGGCCTGGGCCAAGAACCGCCGTGTCGAGATCGTGTACGAGGCAGCGGCGAAATGAAACGGAACATGAGCCGGCTGCTCTTCGGGGCCGTTTTGCTGGGGGTGCTGCACCCGGCCATGACCTCGGCCGCGCAAGGCAATCTGGAGCAGCGCGTCGAGCGTCTGGAGCGGGTGATGCAGAGCCGGGCGCTGATGGAGATGCAGCAGCGCATCGATGCCCTCGAGGATGAGGTGGCCCGTCTTCGTGGTCAAAACGAAGAACTGGCCCACGCGCTGGAGAATCTCAAGCTGCGCCAGCGCGAGTTGTATCTCGATACCGACCGCCGCCTGCAGGCGCTGGAGGCGGGTGGCCTGCCCCCGGCCACGCCAGGCAAGACGGGCGGAGCCGCAGCGGCGGCCACGGCCCCGCCTGCCGCCAGCGCTGCGGCTGCCGGTAGCAGCGTGGCGGCAAGTGCCGTCACCGGTGTGCCCAGCGATGCCGAACGCAAGGCCTACAAGGACGCCTTCGAGTTGCTCAAGCAGGGGCGCTACCAGCGCGCCATCGAGGCCTTCAGCGCCTTTCTCAAGCAGTACCCGAACAGTGGCTATGCCGCCAATGCCCAGTACTGGCTGGGCGAGGCCTATTACGTCAACAAGCAGTACAAGCCGGCGCTGGAAGCCTTTCGCAAGGTCGTCGAGCACTATCCCGACAGCAACAAGGTACCGGATGCACGGCTCAAGCTGGGCTTTACCCATTACGAACTCGGCCAGTGGAAATCGGCCCGCAAGGAGCTCGAGGCCCTGGTGCGCGAGGAGAAGGGCACCAGCATTGCCCGGCTGGCGGCCAAGCGGCTCAAACGCATGAAGCAGGAGGGTCACTGATTGGCCGCGGCCGATCAGCTGAAGGTCACGGAGATCTTCCGTTCCCTGCAGGGCGAGTCGCTGTCCACCGGCTGGCCTACGGTATTCGTGCGTCTGACCGGCTGCCCGCTGCGCTGCCGCTGGTGCGATACCGAATATGCTTTCACCGGCGGCAGCCGATATTCCATTGCCGACATTCTGGCCGAGGTCGCCGCGCTGGAAACCCGCCATGTCTGTGTGACCGGTGGCGAGCCGCTGGCGCAGCCGGCCTGTCGCACGCTGCTGGCCGCCCTTTGCGAAGCCGGTCACGAGGTCTCGCTCGAGACCAGCGGGGCCCTCGATATCGGCGGCCTCGATCCGCGCGTGCGCGTGGTCATGGATCTCAAGGCACCGGGCTCGGGCGAGGCCGGGCGCAACCGGCTCGACAACCTGGCCCTGCTTCGTCCGCAGGATGAACTGAAGTGCGTGCTGGCGGACCGGGCCGATTTCGACTGGGCCGTGGCCACCTGCCAGGAACATGACCTGTTCTCGCGCTGTACCGTCTCCTTCTCCCCGGTACAGGGCGAGCTGGAGCCGGCCGAACTGGCCGACTGGATCCTGTCTGCAGGCATCCCGGTCCGTTTCCAGATCCAGTTGCACAAGCTCCTGTGGGGTGACCGGCCCGGTGTCTGAGCCGTTCCTCGAGATCCCCTTCATCCGCATGCTGGGCATCGAGCGGGGTGAGGGCGCTGGGGAACTGCGGCTGGCCTTCCGCCCCGAGTTTGCCAATCACCTCGGACAGTGGGCAGCCGGGATCGAGTTCTCCCTGGCCGAGGCGGCCACCGGCGATTTCCTGGCCCGACGCTTTACCTCCCTGGCCGGTCGCGTGGTGCCGGTACTCCGGCAGGCACGGGTACGTTACCGGCGCAGTGCCCAGGGCAGTCAACTGGTAACCGCAGTTCATGCAGAGGTGGATGCCCTGGCTGAATTCGAGCAGGCACTGCAGCGGCGCCGCCGGGCCGGCATCGATATCGATGTGCAGGTGCTCGATGAGGGTGTCTGCGTGCTCGAGGCCGTCTTTCAATGGCATGTGCGGATGGCGGATAATCAGGGGCATGACTGATTCAGGTGCGTCTCCTGCCGTGGTCCTGCTCTCGGGCGGGATGGACTCGGCCACTACCCTGGCCCTGGCCCGCGAGGCGGGCCATGCGTGCCATGCCCTCAGTTTCCGTTACGGCCAGCGGCACAGCGCCGAGCTGGCCGCCGCCGAACGTCTGGCCCGCAAGCTGGGTGCCGTGGAACACCGCATCATCGACCTCGACCTGGCGGGCTTTGGCGGCTCGGCGCTGACCGACCACGACATCGCCGTGCCGGAACGGCCCGGGCAGGGGATTCCGGTGACCTATGTCCCGGCCCGCAATACGGTATTCCTCTCCATCGCCCTGGCCTGGGCCGAGGTGCTGGAGGCCGACGACATCTGGATCGGCGTCAACGCGGTGGACTATTCCGGCTATCCCGATTGTCGCCCCGAGTTCATTGCCGCATGGCAGGCCATGGCCAATCTGGCCACCCGGCGCGGTGTCGAAGGGCATCAGCTCACCGTGCATGCACCGCTGATCGAGCTCAGCAAGGCCGAGATCATTCTCCGGGGCAAGGCGCTGGGGCTGGACTATCGC
>RFHG01000322.1 GCA_003696465.1 Gammaproteobacteria bacterium
CATCCCAGGCCTCCAGCTCTTCGATGCCGAGCTCGTCGCGGGCAAAGGCCGAGAGCTCAGCGAACTCCTCCTCCGCCCGCGGCCGCGAGCGTCGGGCCAGGTCGCGCAGGAAATCCATCACCTGTTGAGGGGATTCGGCCATCTTGGTGGCCAGCGAGCGTTCGGCATAGGTGGCAAATCCCAGCAGCCGGGCAGCCTCCTGGCGCAGATCGAGGATCTCATTCATCAGCGGGCCGTTGTCCCACTGCCCGGCATGCGGACCCTGGTCCGAGGCACGGGTGGTATAGGCCTCGTAGATCTCGCGGCGCAGCGCGCGGTCATCGGCATGGGTGATGACCGCGTAGTAGGACGGGAATTCGAGGGTGATCATCCAGCCTTCCTCGCCCCGCTGCCGGGCCGCCTCCCGGGCCTGCTCCAGCACCGATTCCGGCAGGCCCTGCAGGGCGGAAGGATCATCGAACCGGCGTGACCAGGCATGGGTGGCATCCAGCACATTGTTTTCGTATTGTGACTTCAGTTCCGAAAGCCGCTGCTGGATGGCCTTGAAGCGCTGCTTGTCGGTCTCGGGCAGATCGACACCGCTCAGGTGAAAGCCCTTCAGCGCATCATCGATCGCCTTCTGCTGGCCGGGTGCAAGCGCCGCGAAACCGTCATCCTCCTTCAGTGCCTGGTAGGCGGCCTGCAGGCGGGCATTCTGGCCGATGTCGGTGTGATAGTCGGAGAGCAGGGGGAGGCAGGCCTCGTGCGCCTTGCGCAGTTCCGGCGTGTTGACCACGGCGTTCATGTGCCGCACGGGCGCCCAGGCACGCTCCAGCCGGTCCTCGGCCTCGTCCAGCGGGAGGATCAGGCGGTCCCAGCTCCACGGGCCGCCGGCATCCAGCAGCTTCTCCAGCAGGGCCCGATTGTCGGCAATGAGCTGCTCGATGGCCGGCAGGACATGTTCGGGGCGGATCAGTGAAAACGGCGGCAGGCCCTGCAGGTTCAGCAGGGGGTTCTCCCTCTCCCGGGACGGGTTTTCGGCAGGCTTGTTCATGCGCGTAAAGCTAACATGCC
>RFHG01000323.1 GCA_003696465.1 Gammaproteobacteria bacterium
AATGAGCAGGAAGAAGCCCAGACGATACAGCCAGTTGATGGTCTCCTGCATCTCGCCCGTCGTGGTATCGATCGGCATCCAGGGCCCCAGCGCCAGCCCGCCGGCCAGGGCCGCCAGCAGCCCGCCCCGCCAGCCGAAGAAGAGGGCGGCGAGCAGGATCGGCAAATACATGGAGTGCGCATAGACATACTTGATCCCGCCGGTGTACCAGACCAGCAGGGCCACGCCGACGATCAGGAAGGCGATCAGGGCACCGAGCACGACCGCACGGCGCCCCTGGGGCTGCAGCCATTGCATCAGGAATTCCATGTTGCCCATGGGCAGACGCGCGGTCGAGGTCATGAGCGGTGTCTCCTTCCATACTTGCATTGCATGTGTGGATAATGCCTCTTTGCCTGAAAGACTTCCACTCCGGTACCCCGGCAGGCTTGAGAAAAATCACGGTGTTCGGGGGCATTGGCTGCTACGCTGTATCACAGTACGGACGCAGGAGATTCCCCAATGCATCGCATCACCATCATCGGCTCCGGCTTTGCCGCGCTCACCGCCATCCGGCGCCTGCGCGCCCTGGCCCCCGAGGTCGAGATCACCGTCATCTCGCCTGCGGCCGAATTCATCTATCTGCCCAGTCTGATCTGGATCCCTTCCGGGCTGCGCAAGGGCGATGACCTGCGCATCGACCTGCAGCCCTTCTTCCGCCGCATGGGGGTCGAGCATGTGGCGGCACGGGTCACCGGCCTCTCTGCCGACGGGCGGGTGGTGCAGACCGAACACGGGCCGGTGGAGAACGACGGACTCATCATCGCCAGCGGCGGCCGCTTCCTGCGCAAGCTGCCCGGCATCGAACACGCCATCACCATCTGCGAGGGCATTCCGGCCGCCGAGCGCATTCGCGACCGGCTGCGCGAGATGGAGGGCGGCACCATTGCCGTGGGCTTTGGCGGCAACCCGAAGGAGCCTTCCGCCATGCGCGGCGGCCCCATGTTCGAAGTGCTGTTCGGGCTCGATACCCAGCTGCGCCGGGAAGGGCGCCGCGACCGTTTCCGGCTGGTCTTTTTCAACCCGGCGCCGGAGCCGGGCAAGCGCCTGGGGCCGA
>RFHG01000324.1 GCA_003696465.1 Gammaproteobacteria bacterium
CCTTCGTGCTTGCCGAGGATGATCTCGGCATCGGCACTGAATCCGGCGCGCATGCGCGCAAGGTCTTCCTGGCGGTCGAAGTCGATCTCCACATCCACCGTGCGCGCCTGCTTTTCGCGGTCGAGCACGTAGTCCGCTACGCGGCGCACGGTGCCGGGGAAGCGGGTATCGCCGAAGGCATCCAGCGTGATGCGCGCAGGCAGGCCCGACTCGACGCCGGCGATGTCGGCCTCGTCGATCGGCACCGTGACCCGGTAGCAGCCGGTGGCGATGAGATCGACCACCGGCAGGGTCTGCACGCCCACCGGCGAGGGGGTCACGTATTCGCTCAGCTCGCCGTTGATTTCGGCCACCACGCCATCGAACGGAGCCACCAGCCGGGTCCGTTCCAGCTCGGCACTGGCGGCCTGCTGCTGGGCCTCGGCCAGGCGCACACGGGCACGTGCCGCCCGGCACTCGTCGGCCGAGGCCTCGGCCGCACTGCGGGCCTTGTCGAGCTGTTCGTCGGAGGCCAGCTTGCGCTGATGCAGGCGCCGGATGCGCTCGGCCTCGCGCCCGGCCACCTCGGCCTTGTGGCAGGCCGCATCGGCCTGGGCGCGGTTGACCTCGATCTGGCGCCCGGCCACGGCCAGCCGGGCCTTGAGGTCTTCGTTCCACAGCTCCAGCAGCAGGGTGCCGGCCTTGACCCGTTGCCCCTCGCTCACCGGCAGCCGTGCGATCTGTCCGCCCATCGCGGGCGAGAGGCCGGCCCGGCGGCAGGCCTTCACGGTACCGGCGCGGGTGTTGGCCACGGTCTGCTCCACGGTGCCGCGCTGCACTTCGGCCACGCCCACCTCGACGGGCCTGGGCCGGGTCAGCCACCAGATGGCGCTGGCGCCGGCGGCGAGCAGAATGACGAGCAGGAGCAGGTTGCGCTGATGAGGGGTCATGTCTCGGTTCCGAACGGGCCAGTCCCGAGTATCGCACAGCCGCGCCCCGGCGCAATTGCGCCGGGTCAGGTGGATGGTCTACTTGCCGGTGCGCGACTTGAGCAGGGAAGTAATGGGGACGACCTTGCTGGTGCTGGGCTCGTCCTTGTAGCGGGGGCGCATGTGGTTGGTAACACCTGCCTCCTCCGCCAGCCTGCGCTCACGCTCGGAAATGGCACCGAAGCACTGGCGGATGCCGGCGATGGTGCTGTCCTCGAGGATGTGCTTCACGCCCGGCTGCGGCGGCGTGGTATCGCGGACGATGGCCGAGAGTACCTTGCGGACCAGCACCATGGCCTGACGCTTCTGGTCCAGGCTCCAGTCCTCTTCCGGATGCTGCTTGCGACTGGCAATGAAGTCGAGGCACAGCTCCATCTGCTCCGAGGTGGGCGGCGTGATCACGCAGGGCTCGCCCTCGGGCGGTTTGGTGTCCTTGATGACCGCGGCCAGCACGTGATGGACCAGGTCGAGGATTTCTGCCTCGTCGAGTTGCTTCTGTTCGCTCATGATTCGGATCTCTTCGGGTTTGCCCTGCATTATAGCCCGAGTGGCGTCAGGGCTCTCTTTACCCCGGTGTTCGTCTTGTTTTCGGGGCGATCAGTCCCCATTATTTACGGCATGAGTGAGCAACAAGACAAACTGTTCGATTTCCCCTGCAGTTTCCCGGTCAAGGTCATGGGGGCGCGCTGTGATGACTTCCATCCCACGGTGGTGGAGATCGTCCGCCGGCATGCGCCGGACACCCCGGACGAGGCCTTCGTGCTGCGCGAGAGCAGCAACGGTAATTTCCAGAGCATCACCGCAACCATCATCGCCCACAGCCGGGACCAGCTCGATGCCCTGTACCGGGATCTGACCGCCTGTGAACTGGTCAACATGGCCCTGTAAGCCGGGCTGTCCTATCCTCCGGACATGGAGGAAGTCCTGCAAGAACTCGAGGCCCTGCTCAGGCGGTACGACTGCGTGCTGCAGGCCAATATCGTGGAAATGACCCGCGGCGCCCTCCCGGCCCGGCGCCGGCTGCACGAGATCCTTTCCTCGGAGGACTGGTGGGGCGGCGCGGGTTCGGTGGCCGAGGTCGATCCGGCGATACTGGGCGGCTTTGCCCCCGCCGCCCGGGCCGATGCCCGCCGCCTGCGCGAGCTGTTGCTGGAGGTGCACGCCTTCATGCAGGACGAGGGCATCGAACAGCCGGTGGCCGATCTGCTGTGTGCCGAATTTCGCAAGTGGCTGGCATCGAACCTGTGACCCCCGAGCGGCCGGGTGCGGTATGATGCATCCATGAGCTATCTCCAGCGCATCCGCGAATGCAACGACGGCAGCACCTGCTGTCATCGCGCCCTGTTCGTGGCCGGCCGGCATGTCGGCTGGCTGCAGCCCGATTTTGCCCATGCCCTCAGGCGCTGGCCGGAGGTGTTCCGGGTCGGTGGAGGCGCCGTCTGGGTACGCGATGATCTGGGCGACTTCGAGGCCCGCAGCCGTGCCGTCGACAGCGTGGTGCGCGCCTGCGTGGAAGAGGGCCTGATCGGCCACTATCTCGACGAACCCTATCCGGTCACGCCGGGTCGGCGCGAGGATGCCGTCATGTGGCTGGACCGGGGTGCGGCCGCCCGCTTCGGCATTCGCGCCTTCGGCCAGCATCTCAACGGTTTCGTGCGGCGCGAAGATAGTCTTTGGATGTGGGTTGCGCGGCGCAGCAGCGACCGCCGCCATGCCCCGGGCAA
>RFHG01000325.1 GCA_003696465.1 Gammaproteobacteria bacterium
AGCGGCAGGCCGACGGCGATGATGAACAGGTTCATCCAGTTGCAGCGCAGGTGGCGCAGGCGATCGTCCACCAGGGCGGTGGTGACGACGGTTTCGAGCACGAAGAAGCCCCACACGATCCAGTCGCTGAGCTGCAGGTATTCCTGCGCCTGCGCACTGCGCTGGGTGACCTCCAGATGCCACTCGATGGGCAACCAGACCGCAACCATGATGAGCGGCCACTCGAAAAAGTGCCCCCATTTGCGGGCGAGGGCGTTCTCATCCAGGGCCACGCCGGAGAGACCAATCAGGCACTTGAGCTGTACCGGCTGCATCTTCATGCGCAGCCGACCCGGGCCAGTGCGGGCAGGTCGCGGCGCAGCCCCAGCGCCTGACGCATGAAGGCCTGCTTGAGCGGGGGCAGGCGATCAGCGAGCGAAAGCCCCGCGCCGCGCAACAGCCGCAGGGGGGCAAGCTCGTTGCCGAACAAATAGCGAAAGCCCTCCATGGCCCGCATCATCAGCACATCCTCGCTGCGCCGGGTGCGTTCGTACGCGCGCAGGGCGGCTCGGCCGCCGGGGTCGTGCCCCGGGCGCAGGCGATCGACCAGATCGGCTGCATCCAGCAGGCCAAGATTGACGCCCTGCCCGGCCAGCGGATGGATGGTATGGGCGGCATCACCGACCAGGGCCAGCCTGTGCTGCACATAGTGCTGCGCCTGACTGCCGGCGAGCGGGAAGGCGGCCCGCCGCCCCAGCGGGCGCAGGGCACCGAGGCGCGTACCGAAGGCGGCCTGCAGCCGTTCGGCAAAGGCTGCATCGTCGAGTGCCATCAGTTCGTCGGCGAGCGGGGTGTCGGCGCTCCAGACGATGGAGCACTGACGGGTGTCGGCCAGCGGCAGCAGTGCCAGGGGGCCGCTGGGCAGGAATCGTTGCCAGGCCGTGTATTCGTGCCCGCGCTCCACCTCGACCAGGCAGACGATGCCCTTCTGGCCGTAGTCCTGCCGGCTGACGCCGATCCCGGCCAGTTCGCGCAGGCGGGAGCGGGCACCATCGGCGCCCACCACCAGGCGCGCCTCGATGGTCTCGCCACCCTCGAGGCCGACGCGCACCGCTTCGTCCGCGGTTTCCAGCGTGGCTATGCGGGCCGGACAATGCAGCAGGACATCATCGAGCTGTTCCAGCCTCTGCCAGGCGGCGCGCTGGATCACCCGGTTCTCGATGATGTGGCCGAGATCCGGCTCGGCCATGTCGGCGGCATCGAAGCGGATCTCGCCGGCGCCCTCTTCCCACACCACCATGCGGTCGTAGGGCGAGACGCGCATGGCCTGCATGGCCGGCCACAGCTGCAGGTGCTCGAAGATCCGCTGCGAGGCCCGGCTGATGGCCGAGACGCGCAGGTCCCACGGCGAATCCGGATCGAAGGGCTGCGGGGGGCGCGCCTCCACCAGCGCCACCCGCCAGTGGCGTTCGGCCAGGGCGCAGGCAAGCGTGGCACCGACCATGCCGCCGCCGATGATGACGATGTCTGCCTGGGTCATGAGGCCCACCTCGCGATGCGTTCCAGCGGAGAGAGGCCGCGCCCCAGCAGGGGCTGGCGCCCGGCCAGCCCCATGTTGCGCCGGGCCAGCGCATGGCGCAAGGGCGGCAGGCGATCCACGACAATGAGCCCGGCCGCGCGTGCATGGGCCAGCGGCGGCCAGGGATTGGAGAACAGCCGGACCAGGAAATCGGTATAGCCGGCGGTAAAGCGCAGGTCGGCCCGGCGCCATTCGGAAAAGCGTGCCAGCAGCACGGCGCTGCCGGGATCGCGGCCGCGATGGGCGGCCTCCCACAGCAGCTCGGCCAGCACGGCCACATCGCGCAGACCGAGGTTGAGCCCCTGCCCGGCCACCGGATGCAGGGTATGCGCGGCATTGCCGATGAGCACGCAGCGGCCCTGGTAATCGGCCGCGCTGCGCCACAGGGCGAGCGGGTAGCTGGCCCGGCGCCCGACCCGGGTGATGGCCCCCAGCCGCCAGCCGAAGGCCTGTTGCAGATCGGCCCGGAAGGCGTCGTCGTCCTGCGCCATGCGGGCCTCGGCATCCTCGCTGCGATGGGTCCAGACCAGCGAACAGCGCCCGTCGCTCATGGGCAGCATGGCCAGGGGGCCGTGTTCGGTAAAGCGCTCGTAGGCCACACCGTCATGCGACCGTTCCGTGGCCACATTGGCGATCACGGCGGTCTGGCCGTAGTCCTCGCGCTGTACGGCGATGCCCAGCCGTTCGCGCACCGGCGAGTGTGTGCCGTCGGCGGCCACCAGCAGGCGGGCGGCCAGTTCGTCACGCTCGCCCGAGCCGCGCTCGACCGTGACCCGCACCGCATCCGCATCCTGCTCCAGATCGACCAGCGTGGCCGGCATGATCAGCTCCGGCTCCGCCTCGTCGCGCTCGAAATGGTGCGTGAGCACCGCGCCCATGGCGCGCAACTCGGCCACGTAGCCCAGGGCCTCCACACCCTCGTCGGCACAGTCGATGCGGGTGGCGCCGAAATGGCCGCGGTCGGAGACATGAATCCTGCGGATGGCAGTGGCCTCCGGGGCCAGGTCCTCCCACAGGCCCAGCCCCTGCATGATGCGTCGGCTGCCGAGCGAGAGCGCGATCACGCGGTCGTCAAAGGCCGGCGCGTTGCCGGTGGGAAACGGCCGCGCCTCGATCAGGCCCACGCGCAGGCCGGAGCGGCGCAGGGCCAGCGCCAGACTGCCGCCGACCATGCCGCCACCGACGATGAGGACATCGTGGGTCAGGCTCATGATGCCTTCGCCTTGCGGGCCTTCTTCTTCGCCGCCTTGCGCCGCGCGGGACGGCGCGGCGGGGCCGGCTCCTGGCCTGCCATCAGGGCCTCGATGGCATCGGCATCGGATGGCAGGTCGGCGGTGAGCACCTCGCAGCCATCCTTCGTGACCAGAACATCGTCCTCGATGCGGATGCCGATGCCCCACCACTTGCGCGCCACGCCCTTCGTGCCCGGGGCGATGTAGAGGCCGGGCTCCACGGTGAGCACCATGCCGGGCTCCAGCAGCCGCCACTGATCGTCGATCTTGTAGTCGCCGACATCGTGCACATCCAGCCCCAGCCAGTGCCCGGTGCGGTGCATGTAGAACTGGCGGTAGGCGCCGCTCTTGACCAGGTCGGCCGGGCGCCCC
>RFHG01000326.1 GCA_003696465.1 Gammaproteobacteria bacterium
CCTAGTACGAGAGGACCGGAGTGGACGTACCTCTGGTGTTCCGGTTGTCACGCCAGTGGCACTGCCGGGTAGCTATGTACGGACGGGATAACCGCTGAAAGCATCTAAGCGGGAAGCCCCTCCCAAGATCAGGTCTCGCTGGATCCTTGAGATCCCTGAAGGGCCCTCGAAGACTACGAGGTTGATAGGCTGGGTGTGGAAGTGCAGCGATGCATGAAGCTAACCAGTACTAATTGCCCGTGAGGCTTGACCATATAACACCCAAACAGTTGGGTGGGTTACGCGAGAGATCATCTCGACCCGACTTGTTCCCAGATTCCTTGTTCCGGCCCCTGGCCTGAACGAGAACCGGTTTGCCTGGCGACCATAGCGAGCTGGAACCACCCGATCCCATCCCGAACTCGGAAGTGAAACAGCTCAGCGCCGATGATAGTGTGGGGCTTCCCCATGCGAAAGTAGGACATCGCCAGGCTCTAAACGCAAAGGCCCGCAGAGGAATCTGCGGGCCTTTTCTTTTGTTCGGGTTTTGCACATCATGAGCCATCAGGAGCAGGGCAGGTATGGACGCCACGGGGTGGTGCCTTGCTTTTTCCGGTATCTGTTCAGCGAGATTTTTCCTCCTTGGGGTCTTCTTCTGCCATCTCGCGCATTCCCAGGCGCTGGCTGCGCAGTGTCTCGTACGTGGCAAGGATGCGACGGATGTAGTTTTGTGTCTCGGCGTACGGCGGTACGCCCTTGTAACGTCGCACGGCGTTCGGGCCCGCATTGTAGGCGGCCAGGGCAAGGCGTATGTCACCCTCGAATTCGTTCAGCATGCGCCGCAGGTAGGAGATGCCTCCGGCCAGGTTTTCCCGGCCGTTGAAGGGGTCCCGTACGCCGAGTGTGGTGGCAGTCTGTGGCATGAGTTGCATCAGGCCCTGTGCGCCCACGCGGGAGACGGCACGCCGGTCGAAGCATGACTCGACCCGGACTACTGCACGCACCAGGTCGGGGTCGATCTCGTACTGGCTGGCCAGGTGGTGGATCCAGTACAGATAGGGGGATTCGCGGCGGCGCATTTCCGCCTCGTCGACGCCCTGGCAGGAACGGGTGGCCGTGGGGCGGCCATGACGCCCGATATAGGTCATGCCATCCGGCATGGCGCGGTGGTCGGTCAGCCATACCGTTCCATCCGCTTCCTTGTAGATGTAGATGTCCCTCGCCGCGACCGGTGCCGCGACGCAGGCCAGCAGTACGCTGGCGGTGCAGAGGGATTTGACTGTAGGCTTGAACATCGGCACGCTTCCTGCTGATTTCCCGAGTATATACCATGAGTATCCCGATTCCGGCCGTCAACGAGGTCCTTTCATGCCTGTTCAGCAGCCCGCGGGGCATTCCGCATACGGAACTGCGCGCACTGGCCGGCCGGCACGGGCTGGATGGAGAACAGCTCGCCGATGCGGTCTGCCGGTCCGGTTACCTGCTGCAGCAGGAGGGGGGGTACTGGCAACTGGAGCCGAGCCATCGACCGCACGATGTGTCAGCGCTCGCCCAAAGCCTTGCAGAGCAGGATATTGAGCTGTGCTATCGGCCCGTTACGGGGTCGACCAATACCGATGCCCTGCAGGACGACTTCGATTTGCCTGCGCGTGTGCATTTGGTCGAATGCCAGTTCAGCGGGCGGGGACAAAAGGGTCGGCGCTGGCACGCGAGGCCCTCCGCCAGCCTGCTTTTTTCCCTTTCCCTGCCATGGAACCCGGACCCCGATCACGCCCTTGTACCCGCTATCATCACCCTGCAGGCCGGGTTGCTGTTGCGCTCGGCGCTGCCGGAGCCGGTACAGCAACGGATCAGGATCAAGTGGCCGAATGATCTGGTGGCAGGTCGCGCCAAGCTTGCCGGCATCCTTGCGGAGCTGCGCCAGCAGGGTCATCGGGGCCGGCTCGTCATCGGTGTGGGGATGAACGTGCATGTCGCTCCGAAGGTGCCGGCGCGCGAGACCATCGCGATGGAAGCGCTCATGGAGGCGGTGCCGGACCGCGATGCCCTGTTGCTGTCCTGTGTGAGCGCGCTGCAGACGCTGGCTGTCGGCCGGGTTGGCATGGGGCTGTCCTGGAGCCCGGAAATCGATGCCCTCTGGGGCCGGCATGTGACCTGTTCCGACGGCAGGGAGGGAGTGGGCGCCGGGCTTGCTCCGGATGGAGGCTACCGGCTCCGGGCGCAGGACGGGGAACACGTGCTCTGCGCTGCCGACAACATCCTCGGCTGGAGATAGGCAAGGTGCTGTTGATCGATGCCGGAAACACGCGCGTCAAGTGGCGCAGCCTGGAGGATTCTGCGGTCGCCGCGGAGGGGGCCGGCTCATGGGAGGAGCTGCCGGATTTGCTGCAGGCACTGCTGCGCCCCGGGGACGCGGTCTGTGCCTGCCTGCCGGCCAGGCCGGAGGCTGCCCGTCGGCTGCAGGCGGTAGTCGCCAAGCGTGGGGGGCGTCTATGCCTTCCCAACAGGGAGCCCCTGCTCGAGCGCCTGCGGCCGGCATACGATGTGCCGGAACGGTTCGGGCTGGATCGCCTGCTGGCCTTGCGGGCTGCGAGCGAAACCCGGCCGGGCAGGCCGCTCCTGGTCATTGATGCGGGTACCGCAATTACCATGGATGCCCTCGATGTGTCCGGCCGTCATGCCGGCGGCTGCATCCTCCCCGGCCTGAGCGCCCTCGGCGAGGTATTGGCGGAGAAGGCCGGACTGCCCGGAATCGCGCCACACGCGCTGACGGAGGAGATGCTCGACGCACTGTCCGATACCGAGCGGGCGCTGGCGAGCGGTCTGCGCGGATTGATCGCGGGGGGCGTCACGCATCTGGCCGGCGGCCTGGAGGCGGGGCTTGGCGGTCGTGCCGAGTGGTTGCTCAGTGGAGGTGATGCCGCGACGCTTGCCGTGCTGCTGGGCAGGCCCACCCGCGTATGCAAGAATCTGGTGCTCGATGGTCTGGCCCTGGAGTGTTGCTGCTGATGCGCCCGTTGCTGATTCTGTTGTTGCTGTTCAATCTGGGCTGGCTGCTCTGGCACCTGCTGTGGCCGGCCGAGGAGCAGGCCCGGCCCCTGCCGCCTCCGGCACAGGGGGTCGCCCGGTTGCAGCTCCTGAGCGAGCGCCGACCGGCCGTGGCAGAGGCGTCTCCTGCGCCCGGAACCGTGCCGCAGGAGGACGAGGCGGGCGGAGCGCAGGCACCCATGCTGCATTGTTACAGTCTCGGCCCCTTCCGTGACCGAAAGACTGCGCAGCGGGCCCTGGAAAGGCTCAAGTCGGCGGGCGTGGAGGCCGGGTTGAGGTCGCTCGAGGAGCAGAGCTTTGTCGGATACTGGGTCTATCTGCCGCCCTTCGCGAGCCGGGACGAGGCGCGCAAGGTGGCCCGGGAGCTGGCCCGCAAGGGAATCAAGGATTTCTATATCGTCAGTGACCGCGAGCAGCGCAATGCCATTTCTCTGGGCCTGTTCCGCGACCAGTTCCATGCCAACCGGCGCCTGGCCCGCCTGCGTGCCATGGGGTATCACCCGCGCAAGCAGGTGCGCAAGCGCGACCGCACTGTCTGGTGGATCGACTACAGCCTGCAGGGCGAGGCGGAGGCCGCCGCTGATGTGGTGAAGGCCATCCTCGAGGGCGATGGTCGGCTCGACCGGGTCGGGCGCAGCTGTCCCGCCGATTGAGCCGGGGCCGTAGCCTGTCTATAATGCCCGGCCGATGCTGGAGTAGCTCAGTTGGTAGAGCGCCTCACTTGTAATGAGGATGTCGCGGGTTCGACTCCTGTCTCCAGCTCCAGACGCAAAGGGCCCCGATGATCGGGGCCCTTGTCATATGTCATATGCGCGGTGCCGGTCGGCAGTTCAGGCCGGTTCGGGGGCGCCGCGACCGATGGCGTGGTAACGGAAACCCTCGCGGGCCATGCGTTCCGGATCGTAGAGGTTGCGCCCGTCGAAAATGACCGGGGATGACAGTCGCGTGCGCATCATGTCGAGGTCGGGGCTGCGGAATTCCTGCCACTCGGTGACGATGGCCAGGGCGTCGGCGCCTTCAAGCGCGGCCTCTGCCGAATCCACCAGCTCCAGGTCGTCCCGCTCACCGTAGATGCGCCGGCACTCGTCCATGGCGACCGGATCATAGGCACGTACCCGTGCGCCGGCCTGCCACAACTGCTCCATCAGGACCCGGCTCGGCGCCTCGCGCATGTCGTCGGTGTTGGGCTTGAAGGCCAGGCCCCACAGGGCGATGGTACGGCCGGCGAGATCGGCGCCGAAATGGCTCTGTATCTTTTCGAACAGGCGTTGCTTCTGGCGGTGATTGACGCGCTCCACTGCCTGCAGCAGCTCGGCCTGGTAGCCGACCTCGTTGGCGGTACGTTCGAGGGCCTGCACATCCTTGGGGAAGCACGAGCCGCCATAGCCGCAGCCGGGATAGATGAAGTGGTAGCCGATGCGCGGATCGGAGCCGATACCTACCCGAACCGATTCAATGTCGGCGCCAAGCCGCTCGGCAAGGTTGGCCAGCTCGTTCATGAAGCTGATCTTGGTCGCGAGCAGGGCATTGGCGGCGTACTTGGTCAGCTCTGCCGAACGGATGTCCATGCTGATGAGGCGATCGTGATTGCGGTTGAAGGGGGCATACAGCGCCCGCATCAGTTCGGTGGTGCGCGGGTTGTCGGTGCCGATGACGATGCGGTCGGGTTTCATGAAGTCGTCGATGGCCGCGCCTTCCTTGAGGAATTCGGGGTTGGAGACCACATCGAAATCGATGTCGAGCCCGCGTTCCTGCAGCCGCTTGCTGACGGTATCCCGTACCCGATCGGCGGTTCCCACCGGCACCGTGGACTTGTCGACGATGATGCGATAGTCCTTCATATGCCGGGCGATGGTGTCGGCCACGGTCAGGACATGACTCAGATCGGCAGAGCCGTCCTCGTCCGGCGGCGTGCCCACGGCAATGAACTGGAACAGGCCATGCGCTACCCCTTCCGCCGCATCCAGCGTGAAATCGAGTCGCCCGGCCTGCATGTTGGCCTGGATCAGCTCGTCCAGGCCGGGCTCGTAAATGGGCACCTCGCCCCGCTTGAGCCTGGCAATCTTGTCCGGATCGATGTCCACGCAAAGCACGTGGTTGCCCACCTGGGCAAGACAGGCGCCGGTGACGAGGCCGACATAGCCTGAGCCGTAGATCGTGATGTCCATGATCGCTCCCGATGGCTGGTCAAGTGGTGGAGTGCGTTATCCGCCGGGGTTTGAATCTGCGCGGGGTTCGGGCAGAATACGCGCCGCGGCGCGAGACGCCGGCGCATGCTACCAGAACGGGCGCGGGATTTCATGCGCGCGCCTGTCAGGGCTTGACATGGGTCGCGAACGGCGTCAGAATTGCGCGCTTCATTTTGGAGGGGTTCCCGAGTGGCCAAAGGGGGCAGACTGTAAATCTGCTGGCTCAGCCTTCGGAGGTTCGAATCCTCCCCCCTCCACCAGAGTTGAGTTGACCCGCGGGGCGGGTCAGGCGTGGCGCATCCGGTGGGTGCGCAACGAGCCGGCAGGTTCGGGTGTTCGGCGGGTGTAGTTCAATGGTAGAACTTCAGCCTTCCAAGCTGAATACGTGGGTTCGATTCCCATCACCCGCTCCAGATGTTCGGGGTTCGAATGGTCGCTGGCGATTCGGTCTCCGCAGCTGAATTGGCCCATATAGCTCAGCGGTAGAGCACTCCCTTGGTAAGGGAGAGGTCCCCAGTTCAATTCTGGGTATGGGCTCCAGACACTTCGGTATTGTCGAAACGCTTGATGGGGTTGAGAGACTATGTCCAAGGAAAAGTTTGAACGCACGAAGCCGCATGTAAATGTGGGAACGATTGGTCACGTGGACCATGGCAAGACGACGCTGACGGCGGCGCTGACGAAGGTGTCCGCGGAGCAGTTTGGCAGCGGCGAGTTCAAG
>RFHG01000327.1 GCA_003696465.1 Gammaproteobacteria bacterium
GCTGACCGGGCAGGGCTGGCCGGTGGACCTGGTGGCCCCGCCCCCTTACAACAGCGAGGCCCTGCTGGGCCTGCCGGAGCTGCAGGACCTGCACGGCCAGCGCCTCCTGCTGCTGCGCGGCGAGGGCGGGCGGCGCCATCTGGCCGAGACCCTGCGCAGCCGTGGGGCCCAGCTGGACGAGGTGGCCTGCTACCGGCGGCTACCAGGTGATGCCAGGACATTGCAGCCACTGCTGCAGCCATTGCCGCACATGGCCATGGCCACTTCGGGCGAGGCCCTGTTGTCACTCCAGGATGCGCTTGGATCCCGGCGCTCCGGAATGGTCCTGGTGGCGGGTGGCGAACGGGTGGCCGGCTCGGCCAGCGGCTGGCAACAGGTTGTCGTGGCGCCCGACCCGGGCGATGAGGCCATGACCGGCGCGGTGCTACAATCGCAACAGAGCATGGGGAAACCATCTGCATGAGCAGCAAAGACGAGGCCAGCCAGCCAGAACAGGATGCCGATCTGCCCGTGATCGAGGCGGAACCGGTGAGTGGAGACGAGGAACGTCCCGACCGGGATGCCGGTGCAGCAACCAGGTCCGCCGGGGGCAATGGCCGTGTCCTGGCCCTGTGGCTGATGGTGCTGCTCCTGCTGGCTGCGGCAGGCGCGGGCGGATGGCTGGGCTGGCAGCAGCTGGCCCGGATGCAGAACCAGGTGGCCGAACAGGCGCAGGCCCTGTCCACCCTGCAGCAGTCCCTGGCCGAGGACCGCAAGGTGCAGGACGCGCGCATGGACGCACTGGCGCAGCAGCTTCAGTCCCTGCAGGGCAGGGACCAGGCCCGTATCGATGCCCTGGAGCGGCGGGTCGAGACCCTGCAGCAGTCCATCAGCAGTGCACGCGAGCTGGTCACCCGCGCCGAGCGCGACTGGGTGGTGGCCGAGGTGGCCCACCTGATCCGCATGGCCAATCAGCGTCTGCGTCTGATGCGGGACTACGAAGGCGCCATTGCTGCCCTTCAGGCCGCCGATGCACGCCTGCGCGACCTGGCCGACCCGGCCCTGTTGCCGGTTCGCGAGCGGCTGGCAGAAGACATCCGGCGCCTTCGTGATGCGCCGCGGCCGGATCTGGTCGGCATTGCCCTGCGGCTCGATCGGATGGTGGCACACCTCAAGCCGCTGCCGCTCAAGCTGCCCACGGAAGACACCGCGCCAGCCGGTGGCGAGGATGCCATTTCGGCTGGCGCGCAGGCTCATGTGCCGGCGGGCGAAAACGACGCGCAGGCCCCATCCCCGACGACCACGCAGGGCTGGCGGGCCATGCTGGCCGATGCCTGGACACGGCTGCGCGCACGGGTCACCGTGCGTCACTACGACGAGAATGTTCAGAACCTGCCCGACCGCGAGCGCGAAATGCTGCTCGCGCAGCTCCTTCGGCTGCGGCTTGAGGCGGCCCGGGTCGATGTGCTGCGGCAGGATGATGCCGACTACCACCGTCAGCTCAGGGCAGCGATCAAGCTGATCGACAGCTATTATCGAGCCGACGCCACGCACCCCCTGCGGGCCGAGATCGAGGAACTGGACGCCATCAACCTGCGCCCGCCGCTGCCGGATGTCAGCGAGGCGCTGACCCTGCTCCAGCGCATCGAGGGCGCGCGCCGCCTCAAGGCAGGAGACAGCGCCTCATGAGGCTGGTCATCCTCCTGCTGCTGATTGCCGTGCTGGTCAGCCTGGTGGTGGCCAAGGCCCTGGCCACGCCGGGCTTCGTGCTGCTGGCGTGGGGTCGGACCAGCATCGAGCTCCCGCTGTTCGATGCGGCGGTCCTGGCACTGTTTGCCTTCCTGGCCGGTTATCTCCTGATCCGGCTGCTGGTCAACCTGGTCGAGGGTCCGCATCGCGTGCGCCGCCGCTGGGAGGCGTTGCAGCGCAGCCGTGCCCGCAAGCTGTTCTACGACGGCCTGCTGGCACTCTCCCAGGGTCGCTGGGCCGAGGCCGAACGCCTGCTGCTGCGCTCCGTGCGCCACCACGAGACCCCGGTGCTGGGGTATCTTGCGGCGGCCCGCGCGGCGCACATGCAAAAGGCCTTCGATCGCCGCGACGACTACCTGCGCCTGGCCATCGAGGCCGACCCGAACGCCAAGCTGGCGGTGGGCCTGCAACAGGCCGAACTGCAGATCTCGCGCAACCAGTTCGAACAGGCCCTGGCCACGCTGAA
>RFHG01000328.1 GCA_003696465.1 Gammaproteobacteria bacterium
CCCGGAGTCGGGAACCTGCGCAGCAGGCGCGTTCCCGGCCGCGTTTTCTTTGGTTCGTTTCTTTTGCGCGTGCAAAAGAAATGAACTCGTGCCCGCGCAAGCGGGTACGAAACAACAAGAGCAGATGCCTTGTGTGAACGAGAATGGCCTCAGGATCCGCTTGGTGTGCTCGCGCAAGCAACTGCAAAACGTGGGACAGCCGGCCAGTGCGTCATTCAGGATCGGGAATGCTACCGAAGGTGGCACGCCCGAAGAGATAACCCTGCCCCCAGTCGATCCCCATCTCGGCCAGCAGGTCGGCGGTGGCCTCGTCTTCGATGTGCTCGGCAATGGTGATCAGGTCGAGGTCCCGGGCAATGTCGCGAATGGCGTGGATGATGCGGCGTACCTTGGGTTCCCGCACGCAGCGCTGGATCAGCGAGCCCTCGATCTTGAGATAGGACACCGGCAGGTCGGCCAGGTACTGGAAGGACGAGTAGCCGGAACCGAAGTCGTCGATGGCGATTTCGAGGCCGAAGTCGATCAGCGGCTGCAGAATCTCGGTGGCCGCATCGACATGACCAAGGAACTCGCGCTCGGTGATCTCGATGACGATGGGGCGGGCCTCGGTAGGCAGCACCTTGCAGTCGTTCCAGGCCTGCGAGGCCTGCTCGATGATCTCCCGCGTCAGTTCCGGGTGACGCAGCAGATCGGCCGACATGTTGACGAAATACTTGCGACGTACGCCCAGATCCTCCTGGGCGATACAACGACGGAGGGTGCTGCTGATGATGTGGTGGTCGATGCGATGCGCAAGCTGCAGGTCGTTGGCGGCCTGGATGAAGCTCTCGGCATCGAGCAGCTCGTCGTCCTGCCCGGTACGGATGCGGGCCAGGGCCTCCTCGGCCATGACTTCACGTGTGGCCAGGTCGACGATCGGCTGGTAGGCCGGGATCAGGCGCTCCTGTTCCAGGGCGCGGTTGAGCTGGGTGCCAATGGTGAAGATGCCGGAGCTGTCCTTGCTCGGGAAGACCACGCGGTTGCGCCCTCCGCGCTTGGCCTCGAACAGGGTGTTGTCGGCCAGGGTCAGCAGTTCGGAGATGGCTGTCGCATCCTCGGGATAGCTGGCGACGCCGGCACTGATGGTGATGTGTACCTCCTGGTTGCCGATGTCGATGGGGGTGGCCTCGATGCGAGTGCGCAGGCGCTCGGCGAAACCGGCCGCGTGCAGGGCATCGGTGTTGTCGAGCAGGAACAAAAACTCCTCCCCGCCCCAGCGCGCCACGGTGTCGGTCTCGCGGGTCAGCTGTCGGGCAATGCGGGCAAAGGCAACGAGGATGCGGTCGCCGGCCGCATGGCCATAGTTGTCGTTGATGATCTTGAAGTGATCGAGGTCGACCAGCACCAGGGTGAAGGGTTCGCCATAGCGCTCTGCCCGGGCATGGGTGCGGGCCATGATGCGCTGCATCTCGTGACGGTTGACCAGCCCCGTGAGCTGGTCATGGCTGGCCTCGTAGGCCAGGCGGCGTTCGATGCGCTTCTGTTCGGTGATATCGAACAGGGTGCCGACGATGATCCGCTCACCCGCCGGTTGGTGTTCATACAGGTGCTTGTGCACCAGCAGGTGGCAGGGCTCCTCGCCCGGGACCTCCATGGCCACTTCGTACTGCACCTGCCCGCCATCGCGCAGCAGGCGCTGATCGGCCTCCTCGTGCAGCCGGGCCAGTTCGGGGGGGTAGAGTTCGTGCACCGTGCGACCGATGACCTGCCCCCGCTCAAGTCGGAACAGGCGCGCGTAGGCGTCGTTGCAGTCGATGATCTCGCCCTGCGCGTTCTTGTAATAGACCGGCGTGGGTATGGCGTCCAGCAGCTGCTCGGGGTCGAGCCTGAAGGGCATGCCGGGCTCAGCCTCCGGTCATGGACATGAAGCGGACCACCTGTTCCGGTCGCTCGTTGAACTCATGCTTCCTTGGCTTGAGATTGATGGCCTCGCACAGGGCCTGGCGCAGTTCCGCATCGCTGCAGCCGTCGCGCAGCAAAGGCCGCAGGGGGTAGCTGTGTTCCTGTCCCAGGCACATGTACAGGGTACCGTCCACCGACAGGCGCACCCGGTTGCAGCTGTCGCAGAAGTGGCGCGACATCGGGGTGATGAAGCCGAGGCGGAGCTCGGTGCCCTCGATCAGTTCGTAGCGGGCCGGGCCGCCGCCGGCCATGTGGGCGGGGATGAGGGAATAGCGCCGTGCCAGCCGTTCGCGGACACGCTGCAGGGGCAGGTAGTAATCGAGCGCATTGCGCCCCGTGTCACCCATCGGCATGGTCTCGATGAAGCGCAGGGTAAAGCCGTGTTCGAGGCAGAACTCGACCATGTCTTCCACCTCGTCGTCGTTTACGCCCTTCATCACCACCATGTTGATCTTGACCGGTGACAGGCCGGCCTCGCGGGCAGCCATCAGCCCGTCGAGCACCTTCTCCAGCTTGCCGCCGGTGATTTCGCGAAAGCGTTCGGGGCGCAGGGTGTCCAGGCTCACATTGATGCGGCGGATACCGGCCGCCCTCAGCTCCTCGGCATGCCGGGCGAGTCGTGTGGCATTGGTCGACAGCGACAGGTCCTCGAGCTGCGGCAGCGCAGCCAGACGCGTGGCCAGTCGCGGCAGATCCTTGCGGACCAGAGGCTCGCCCCCGGTGATGCGGACCATCCGGGTGCCCAGCTCGGTGAAGGCGCGGATGACGCGCTCGATCTCGTCGAAACTCAGCCAGTGATCGGGCTCCTCGAAGTCGCGAAAGCCCCGGGGCATGCAATAGAAGCAGCGCAGGTCGCAGCGGTCCGTGACCGAGAGGCGGACATAACGGATACTGCGGCCATACTGATCGACAAGGGTGGTCATGGGGGCATTATATGCCAGTCCGAAGGCGGGTGCCCGGGATCCCGGCTCTCCCGTTGGGGATAAGGGGCTATCCCAATAAGTATAACTTTGTCGTAATAAGCCCAGCTTATCAGAAAATAAAAAACACTTCTTTGTCTTTTGCCCTTGATGGGTGCAGACTTGCGCACCTAAATTCCGAAGACCGGCATGTTCGAGGAACAGACCATGAGCTCGCTACCCAAGTTCGAAGATCATTCCAGGCAGGAGATCAAGTATTCCACCTGCTACATGTGCGCCTGCCGATGCGGCATCAAGGTGACCGTCGAGAACAACAAGATCCGCTTCATCCAGGGCAACCGCAACCACCCGGTGAACAAGGGTGTGCTCTGTGCCAAGGGCAACTCCGGCATCATGAAGCAGGTCTCCCCGGCCAAGCTCAAGGCCCCGCTGCTGCGCAAGCAGGGTGCCGAGCGCGGCTCCGGCGAATTCGAGGTCATTTCCTGGGATCAGGCGCTCGATATCCTTACCGAACGCCTGCGCAAGATCCGCGAGACGGACCCCAAAAAGCTCGCCTTCTTCACCGGCCGTGACCAGATGCAGGCCCTGACCGGCATGTGGGCCACCCAGTTCGGAACCAACAACTGGGCCGCACACGGCGGTTTCTGCTCCGTCAACATGGCGGCCGCGGGTCTGTACACCATGGGCCATGCCTTCTGGGAGTTCGGCGATCCCGACTGGGAGCGTACCAAGTACTTCATGATGTGGGGCGTGGCCGAGGACCATGCCTCGAACCCCATCAAGCTCGGCCTCGAGAAGCTCAAGCGCCGCGGTGGCAAGTTCGTCTCCATCAACCCGGTGCGCACCGGCTATCAGGCCATTGCCGACGAATGGGTGGGCATTCGCCCCGGCACCGACGGCATGCTGGCGCTGTCCATGATCCATGTCCTGCTGCGCAACGAGCAGTTCGACTGGGAATACCTGGTGCGCTACACCAATGCCATCCAGCTCGTGGTCTGCACTCCGGGGCAGAAGGGCGACGGCCTCATCCTGCGTGACGACAACGGCAAGCCGCTGTGCTTTGACCTGGAGAAGGAAGACTTCGTCGATGCCACCCAGGCCGACATCAAGCCGGCCCTGTTCGGCGAGTACACCGCGCCCGACGGCCGCCCGGTGAAGACCGTGATGACCCTCCTGGCCGAGAAGTACCTCGACGAGCAGTACAGCCCGGAGAATGCCGAGAAGGTGACCGGCGTGCCGGCCGAGCAGATCGAGCGCCTGGCACTGGAAATGGCCCATGTCGCCTTCAAGGAGAGCATCGAGCTCGACATCGAGTGGACCGACTGCTACGGCCGCAAGCACGACAAGGTCATTGGCCGTCCGGTGTCCATGCACGCCATGCGCGGCATCTCGGCCCATTCCAACGGCTTCCAGGCCTGCCGCGCCATCCATCTGCTGCAGATCATGCTGGGCTCCATCGACGTGCCCGGCGGCCATCTGGCCAAGCCACCGTATCCCAAGCACATCCCGCCGGGGATCAAGCCGGCCAAGGATGTTGCGCCCAACACCCCGCTCAAGTCGCCGCCGCTGGGCTTCCCCACCGCGCCGGAAGACCTGGTCATCGACGATGAGGGCAACCCCAAGCGTATCGACAAGGCCTACTCCTGGGATGCCCCCCTGTCCAACCATGGCCTGATGCACATGGTCATCACCAATGCCGTGAAGGGCGACCCGTATCCCATCGATACGCTCATCTTCTTCATGGCCAACATGTCCTGGAACTCCACCATGAATACCAAGGAGATCATGGACATGCTGGTGGAGAAGGACGAGAACGGCGAATACAAGATTCCGTTCCTGGTGGTGGCCGACGCCTTCCATGCCGAGATCGTCAACTACGCCGATCTGGTGCTGCCCGACACCACCTATCTCGAGCGTTACGACACCATCTCCATGCTCGACCGTCCGATCTCCGAGCCGGATACCGCTGCGGACTCCATCCGCCACCCGATCCTCGAGCCGGATCGCGATGTCAAGCCGTGGCAGGAGGTGCTGGTGGAGCTGGCCTCCCGCCTCAAGTTCCCGGCCTTTACCACCGAGGACGGCGAACGCAAGTTCAAGGACTACAAGGACTTCATCACCAACTGGGAAAAGGAGCCGGGCATCGGCTTCCTCGCGGGCTGGCGCCTGGACGAGGACGGCAACGAAGTGCACCTGCGCGGCAAGCCGAACCCGAAGCAGTGGGATCGGTACATCGAGAACCAGAGCTTCTTCACCTACCACCTGGCGCCGAACCAGCAGTTCTATCGCTTCTGCAACAAGGACTACCTGGAGCTGGCCAAGCACGGCGCCTGGGTGGGCAGCACCGACCCCATCATCATGGAGCTGTACTCCGAGACCCTGCAGAAGTTCAACCTGGCCGGCCAGGGCCTGTACGACGGTCCCTGCCCCAGCAAGCCGGAACACAAGGAGCGGCTGACGAAATACTTCACCCCGCTGCCCGAGTACTACAAGCCGCTCGAGCAGTGCCGCATCGATGAGGACGAGTATCCGTTCCATGCCGTCAACCAGCGGCCGATGTTCATGTACCACTCCTGGGATTCGCAGAATGCCTGGCTGCGCCAGATCATGGCCCAGAACTTCCTCTACATGAACCGGCAGCAGGCCGAGCGCATGGGTATCGAGGACAAGTCCTGGGTCTGGGTCGAGTCGCACAACGGCAAGATCCGCGTGCAGGTCAAGCTGATGGAGGGCGTCGAGCCCAATACCGTGTGGACCTGGAATGCCATCGGCAAGCAGTCCGGTGCCTGGTCGCTGGCGCCGAATGCCAACGAGTCGCAGGACGGCTTCCTGATGAACCATCTCATCTCCGAACTGTTGCCGAAAAAGGGCGATGCGGTGGACAACATCACCAATTCCGACCCGGTCACCGGTCAGGCGGCCTGGTATGACCTGCGGGTGAAGATCACCCCGGCCGCCCCCGGCGAGACCGGCAGCTGGCCGCAGTTCGATACCATCAAGCCGTTCCCGGGCAAGGATCCGGCGCCGGAGGTGCTGCGCTACCACGCGCACGAGCCGGCACACCTCAACCGCGACATGGCCGACATCCTCACGCGCGGCGAAAAGTGGCGTGAAGACTGAGCGCCGGAACCGAACAGAACAGGAGCTGAAACAATGCGTCTAGGTCTCGTCATCGACATCGATACCTGCGTGGGCTGTCACGGTTGCGCGACGGCCTGCAAGCAGTGGAACACCTCGGGTACCAGTGGCCCGCTGACCGACTACCGCCCCTACGGGCGCAACCCCAGCGGTGTGTGGTTCAACCGTATCCGCCACTACGAGGTAGGCGACTACCCGAACAACAAGACCATCAACTTCCCCATGTCGTGCATGCACTGCGAGGATGCCGACTGCGTGACGGTGTGCCCAACGGGCGCCTCCTACAAGCGCAAGGAAGACGGCATCGTGCTGGTCGACCACGACAAGTGCATGGGCTGCAACTACTGCTCATGGGCCTGCCCTTACGGTGCCCGCGAACTGGATCGGGAAGAGGGCGTGATGAAGAAGTGCACTCTGTGCATCGACCGCATCTACGACGAGGAGCTGCCCGAGGAAGACCGCAAGCCGGCCTGCGTGCTCACCTGCCCGGCCCATGCGCGCTACTTCGGCGACTTCGACGACCCGAACTCCGAGGTCAGCCGCCTGGTGCGCGAGCGTGCCGGCTACAAGCTGATGCCGGAACTCGGCTACAACCCGACCAATACCTATCTGCCGCCGCGGCTCACGACTCCCGTGCCCACCGACGACGTCCGCAAGGAAACGCTGGTGAGCAAGGTGAAGGAGTGGTCCAACAAGGTCGTGGCACGCTAAGCACAAGGGGAACGAATCATGCATCCAGCATTGTCCGTCATCATCTTCACCGTCAGCTCCGGCGCCGGTTACGGCCTGCTCATCCTGATGGCCACCCTGCACCTGTTCGGTCTGGCCGGCGACATGAGCGAGAACGAGCTGCTGACCGGCGGCATCCTTGGCCTCGGTCTGATCACCTTCGGCCTGATGTCCTCCACCTTCCACCTGGCCAACCCGAAGAATGCATGGCGTGCCTTCAGCCGCTTCCGCACTTCCTGGCTGTCGCGCGAGGGTCTGTTCGCCGTGCTGCTGTATCCGTTCGCGCTGCTCTACCTGTACGCGATCTGGAGTGGCAACGGCGAGGTGAGCGGATTCATGAAGTTCATGGGCATCATGACCATCCTGCTCTCGCTGCTCACTGTCTTCTCCACCGGCATGATCTATGGTTGCCTGAAGACCATCCGCCAGTGGAACAGCGCCCTGACTCCGGCCAACTACATCCTGCTGGGTCTGGCCACGGGCAGCGTGCTTCTGGTGGCCATCCGTGCCAGCTTCGGCGGCGACCTCAAGGCAGCGGCGACCCTCTCCTTTGCCCTGCTGATGATCGCCATGGTGCTCAAGGCCATCTACTACTTCTGGATCGCCCGCGTAACCGGCCCGACGCTGAAGACCGCCACCGGCTTCACCCGCGCCAATGTGCGGCTCCTGGACGTGGGCCATACCGCCGGCACCTTCCTCACCGAGGAATTCGGCTACCAGCCGGAGCACACCACCGTGGTGCTGTTCAAGACCCTGGTCTTCGTGCTCGGGTTCATCCTGCCCGGGGTGCTGGTCTATGGCATGATCGATGGCGAGGGTTCATCCGCAGCGGCCATTACGGCGGCCATCAGCGCGCTGGTCGGCACCGGCCTCGAGCGCTGGCTGTTCTTCGCCGAGGCGCGGCATGTGGTCAACCTGTACCATGGTGCCCAGCACACCTGATCAGCAGGCTGCTGCTCAAGCGCAGGACGCCCGCCTCGTGCGGGCGTCCTGCGTTCGGGCCGGCGGGAATTTGAGCAAGCGCAATGAAATCGGTGTCCGAATCCGTACAGTGACCCGATCATGAACATCTCGCTCGGACAACTGCTGGGAGATCTGGCTGTACTGGTCATTGCCGCCTGGGCCCTGACCCTGGCCTGGGCCGCGTGGCGTGCCCCCTGGCGCAAGCTGTTTCAGCCCGACAACTTCAATGTCTTTCTCGGCGCCTGCGTGCTGGTCATGGTGCTGTGGAAGCTGCGAGCGGGGGTCTCACCCGGGCTCGACATCCATTTCCTCGGTATCACCACCCTGGTCCTGATGTTTGGCTGGGAGATGGCCGTGATCGCCTCGACCGTGATCCTGGCCGGCCTGACCTGGTTTGGCACGGGCGTGTGGTCGGACTTCCCGGCCAATGCGTTTGTGACGGGGATCATACCGGCCAGCGTGACGGCGGGTGTATTGTGGCTGGCAGAGCGCTGGCTGCCGAAACACTTCTTCATCTATGTGTATGTGGGCGCCTTTTTCGGCGGGGCCCTGGCGATCGTGGCCAGTGCACTGTTTGCCGCGGCCCTGCTGTGGCTGAGCGGGGCCTATGCGCCGGCTCAGCTGTGGCGGGAGTTTCTGGCCTATCTGCCCCTGCTGGCCCTGCCGGAGGGCTTTCTCAACGGCATGATCATGACCGGGCTGGTGGTCCTGAAGCCGGAATGGGTGGCAACTTTCAGTGACGAACGGTATCTAAAGGGGAAATAGGGCATCCGTCCGCAAAGTTTACTTTGGGTGGGGGCTTTGCCAGAATGGCGCAAGGACCTTCGCCGAACCACGATCCAAGCAGAGACGAGGAGAACTCGACATGAAGAAAATGACTGCAATCGCCCTCGGGCTGGGCATGATGGCCATGACCGGCATTGCCAGTGCCGCCGATGGCCAGGCCATCTACAAGCAAGTGTGCTTCGCCTGCCACGACAGCGGTGCCGCCGGTGCCCCCAAGCTGGGCGACAAGGCCGCCTGGGCGCCGCGCATCGCCCAGGGCAAGGACGCGCTGTATCACTCGGCGCTGAACGGCAAGAACGCCATGCCGCCCAAGGGTGGCCGCATGGATATGGCGGACGACGATATCAAGGCTGCCGTGGACTACATGGTCTCCCAGGCCAAGTAATCACATCCGGCAACACGACAAGGGCCCGCGCATGCGGGCCCTTGTCGTTTGTCTTGCGGGTCAATTCAATGATGCAGCATGCGCCCGCCCTCCACCGGGATGATCTGGCCGGTGATGTACACCGCGTCGCGGATCAGGAACAGCACGGTGCGGGCGATGTCCTCCGGGCTGCCCTCGCGCTTGAGCGCGGTGCGTTCGATGATCTCCTGATGGACTTTCCCGTAGGGCTCCTCGTGTTCGGGCCAGAGGATGGCGCCGGGCGCCACGCCGTTGACCCGCACCTCCGGGCCCAGCTCCCGGGCCAGGGATTCGGTCAGGGTCTTCAGCCCACCCTTGGCCGCGGAATAGACCGGATAGCCCTTGAGCGGTCGGTAGGCGTGGATGTCGATGATGTTGATGATGTTGCCGTTGACCCTGCGCAGGGCGTCTGCGGCCGCCTGGGCAAGGAAAAGCGGCGCCTTGAGGTTGGAACCCATCAGCACATCCCAGTCCCGCTCGGTGATTTCGCCGAGTGGAGTGGGGTAGAAGGTGGAGGCGTTGTTGATGAGGACATCGAGCCGCCCCCATTCGTCGAGGCAGTGCTCCACCAGCTTCGGGAGCCGGGCCGTCTCCAGCAGGTCGGCCTGGACCAGGCTGACGGAGCCGGGCCGGATGGTCTCCAGCTCGCGTTGCAGGGCCTCGGCATCCTCGCGCGAGCTGCGGTAATGCAGGGCGATGTTCATGCCCTCGGCATGCAGCATGCGGACGATGGCAGCGCCGATACGGCGCGCGGCGCCGGTGATGAGGAGGGTCTTGCCCTCGAGGGGTTCGGGTTGGCGGGTCATGGTACTTGCCGGGTTGCCGAAATGGCGCCACTATTGCCGCTCGTCCGCAGCCTGTCAACGCCATGAGCCGATTGCCTGCTCCCGATCCGCAAACGCTCGCCGACAGCCGCGCGCTGGAGGCGCGCATCCGCGCCGAGATCGAGGCTGCCGGCGGCGCCCTCTCCTTCCGTCGTTATATGGAGATGGCCCTGTACGATCCGCAATATGGCTATTACACCGGCGGGCTGGCCAAGTTCGGTCCGGGCGGGGACTTCATCACCGCACCGGAACTGGGGCCGGTATTCGGGCGCTGCCTGGCCCGTCAGGTAGCCGAGGTGCTGAACACGCTGGGCGGAGGGGATGTGCTCGAGTTTGGCGGCGGCTCGGGAGTTCTGGCGGTCGAGTTGCTCGGGGCACTGCGCGATCTCGACTGCCTCCCCGAACGCTATCTGCTGCTCGAACCGAGCCCGGTTCTGCGCGCACGTCAGCGAGAACGCATCGGCTCGGCGCTGCCCGAACTGGCCGGACGGGTCGTCTGGCTGGAGCACCTGCCCGAGCGGCTGCAGGGTGTGGTCGTGGCCAACGAGGTGCTGGATGCCATGCCGGTGCGGCGCTTTGGCATCTCGGGCGACGGGCCCTTTGAGCTGGGGGTGGGCGTGGGTGATGGCGGATTCGAGGATCGCGTACTGCCCGCAGACGAGGAGCTGATCGCCTGGCTGAACGATACAGGCCTCGATGGGCTGCCGCCGGGCTTCGTCTCGGAGTGGAACCCCGTCCTCGCAGGCTGGGTGAAGGCCCTTGGCGCATTGCTGGAGCAGGGCGTGGCCTTCATCTGCGACTATGGCTGGTCCCGCGCCGAGTACTATCATCCGCAGCATGCCGAGGGCACCCTGGTGTGCCACTACCGGCACCATGTGCATGATGACCCCTATTTCCTGCCGGGCGGGCAGGACATCACCGCCAGTGTCGATTTCACGGCAGTGGCGGAAGCGGCCACGCAAGCCGGGCTGGAGGTGCTGGGATACACCCTCCAGAACGCCTTTCTCATTGGGTCCGGGCTCGAGACGGTCCATGCCGGGCTTGCCAAAGATGCGGATCCGGCGCAGGCAGCACAGCTCTCGGCCGAGATCCAGAAACTGATGCTGCCCGGGCAGATGGGCGAGCGCTTCCGCGTCATGGCCCTGGGTCAATGCTATGATGCCCCGCTTTGCGGGTTCTCCTGGCAGGACCACCGTCACCGACTCTGAAGAAGCGAACGAAATGGACTGGATACAGACCACCGTGCTGGCCCTGCTGCAGGGCGTCACCGAATTCCTGCCCATCTCCAGCTCGGCCCACCTGATCCTCGTGCCGGTGCTGCTCGGCTGGCCGGATCAGGGGCTGGCCTTCGACGTGGCCGTGCATGTGGGCACGCTGCTCGCCGTGGTGACCTATTTTCGCGACGAGCTGCTGCAGATGGCACGGGCCTGGTTCGGCTCGCTGGCCGGTCGGGGCATGAATGCCGATGCGCGGCTGGCCTGGGGGGTACTGCTCGGCACCATTCCGGTGGGGCTGGCGGGCCTGGCCTTCAAGGACCTGGTGGAAGGCAGCCTGCGCGGTGCCGGGGTCATTGCCGCTACCACCATAGGCTTTGGCCTGTTGCTGGGCGTGGCGGACCGCATGGCGCGTGCAGAAGGTCGCAGTGAGCACCAGCTCGGCTGGCGCGATGTGGCCGTGATCGGCCTGGCCCAGGCACTGGCGCTGATCCCGGGCACCTCGCGTTCCGGCATCACCATGACCGCCGGCCTGTTCATGGGCCTGTCTCGCGAGGGCGCCGCACGGTTTTCCTTTCTGCTCTCGATCCCGGTCATCGTCCTGGCCGGCGGGCTCGAGGCGCTGGAACTGATCGAGGGCAGTGCACCGGTGGCCTGGGGCGAGCTGGTGGCAGGGGTCCTGCTTTCGTTCGTCTCTGCCCTGCTGGTGATCCATTTCTTCCTGCGCATCATTGCCCGCATGGGCATGATGCCGTTTGTCGTCTATCGCCTGCTGCTGGGCGTGGTGCTGGCGGGACTGATCCTGGCCGGTCGACTTTAGCCGACAGATTTGATACCAAAGTACAGCATCGGTTTTTGTCTTTTGCCCTATACTCAATTCGTAGCGTTTGGGAAAAATCACAATGCCCCGGGATGGGGCGAACGGGATAGAAGAACAACAAGCACAATCGGGATGCGTACCTCCCTGCCGGTCACTGGTTGATCCTGA
>RFHG01000329.1 GCA_003696465.1 Gammaproteobacteria bacterium
ACTCCTCAGGCGGCTTGCAGGGCAGTTCCTGGCCTGCCGGGAGGGCAGCTCAGACAGACAGCCGCTCCCCCAGCACCAGACCCCAGACCACGACCAGCAGCACCAGTGAGACGAACACCGCGGCCGAACCCAGATCCTTGGCCCGTCCTGCCAGATCGTTCCATTCATCGCCCGCCCTGTCCACCACCGCCTCGACGGCGCTGTTCAGCAGCTCCACGGTCAGTACCAACAACACCGGTATCACGAGCAGGGCGCGCTGCACACCGTCCTCTCCCAGCCAGATGCCCAGCGGCAGCAGCACCATGGCCAGGCCCAGCTCCTGACGAAAGGCCGCCTCGTGGCGAAAGGCCGCCAACAGCCCCTTCCATGAATAGCCGGCAGCCGCCACGATGCGTGCGATTCCCCTGCGCCCCGGTTTGGCCATGTTTCGGTCTCCTTTTCTGCCCGCTGCAGAGGATAACCCGCTGCGGATATACTGCGCACCCATGAATCCCGTTACGCAGAGCACACCGGCCTTTTCTGCCGCCTGGCACCATCTGTTTCTTGCCATTCTGGCGGCCATTGCCATCGGCGCCGTGGCCCAGAGTGGCTTTCGCCTCGCCTTCCTGATCCACTATCTGCCGGAGGGTGCCGAGGCGCCGGCCACTCGCGACCTGGCGGAAGGGCTGTGGATGGGTCTGCGCTACGACCTCAAGATCCACGCGATCTATTTCGGCCTGTGGCTGCTGGCCCTGACCCCGCTGCTGACTCCGGCCCGCCTGCGCACACGCATCCCGCGGCTGGTGCCCTTCCTGGCCCTGCCCTTCTGGGTAGCGGCCAACCTGGCCGATCTGGTCAATCACGAATATTTCCGCTTCTATGGTAGCCCCATCAACCCGCTGGTGTTCGGCTTTCTCGAGGACGACACCCGCGCCGTCATCCATTCGATCTGGAGCGATTTCCCGGTCCTGCCGCTTTTTGTGGTGCTGCTGATCGTGACCTGGCTGCAGTGGCGGGCCATGCGCCACCTGCTCGCGCGGATCGAGCGCAGCCGGCCCCGGCTTCCGACACCGGCACTGGCACTGTACATGGCGCTGGGCATCCTGCTGGTCCTGTTCCTGGCGCGCGGCAGCCTCGGCACCTTCCCCATCAATCTGATGGCCACCCGGGTCACGCCCAGCGACTTCGTCAACCGGGCGATCGGCAACGGACTGTTCCACTTCTACTATGCGGCCCGCCAGCGCGAAAGAACCCGTATCGACCCGAAGCGGATCGATGCCGGCCTGCAACGGCACGGCTTCAGGACCCCGGCGCAGGCAGCCCGAGCGCTGGGAATCGAGGCCACGGATGAAGATGGCATCGAACGCGCACTCTATGCCCGCTCGCCCGAAAACCCCCATCTGGAGCAACACCCGCCCCATGTGGTGATGGTGCAAATGGAGTCCATGGGCCGCGACCTCGTCCAGTTGCACCAGCCGGGCAACGACATGCTGGGCCGGCTCTATCGTCATTTCCAGGAGGATTATCTGTTCCTTGACTTCACCTCCTGCCAGAACGGCACCCACCCCACCCTGGAATGCCTGCTGTTCAACTCGCCCATCACGCCGCTGACCCAGGGCCAGTATGGCTTCATCCCGCTGCATTCCTCTCCCGTCCGGGCCTATCACGAGGCCGGCTACCATACGGTCTTTCTTACCGCGGGCTCGGCCAGCTGGCGCAACCTGGCCGAGGTACTGCCACACCAGTGGTTCGACGAGGTACTGGACGTGGCCGACATCCGCGCTGCCTTTCCCGAGGCCGAGCCGATTACCTGGGGCGTGCATGACGAGTACATGTTCCGCTACGCGCAACGGCTGCTCGAGCAGGCCGATGCCCGGAATCAGCCGCTCATGCTGTTCATGATGAGCGTCAGCTATCACCCGCCCTTCAGCGTGCCGGCCGATTACCGACCGCGCGGGATCGACCTTCAGGCCGTGCGCGACGCCGGCCTGCCCGTGAGCGCCGACGAGGACACGATCCGTCAGATGCTCGTTTCCTTCCAGTATGCGGCGGATGCCCTCGGCGGATTTCTCGACTGGCTCAAGGCCTCGCCCCTGGGCGATCACACCCTGCTCGCCGCCACCGGGGACCACCAGCGCTCCTTTTTCCTGTTTCCCGATGCCACCCGGCGTGACCTGCTGATGGACGTACCCTTCTATCTCTACCTGCCACCGGCCTATCGGCTGCCCGAGGACCGCTTCGACCCGCGCCAGACCGGCAGTCACCGCGACATCTTTCCGACCCTGATCCGGCACAGCCTCTCGAATGCCGAATACTTCCGCTCCGGACGCAACCTGCTGGCCACACCTGGCAGCGAGTGGCCCGCACTCTATCGCTTCCGCGACCTCCAGTTCGGCGACGGGCTGCTGCTCGATATCGACCATCCGCGCTGGTATCCGCGCAATGCCGAACTCGGCGGCTTCCATGCGGCCGCCGAGGTACCGCCCCGAATCCGGGATGCGGCAGGCCGGGCGCGCGCCTACAGCGCCCTGTCCGACTGGCACCTGCGCCGGCAGGTGCTGAAACGCTCGGTCTTCACCCGCCCGCCGGAACCGCAGGCTGCCCAGTCGGTCACAGACAATACAAACCACGGCCTGTAGACTTCCTGCCGGCCCGAACAAATCGAAGGAGAAAAACCGACCATGAATGCACAACGCATCCAGAGCCTGATCCTCTTCCTGGTTCTGCTCACCGCTGGCATCACCCCCCTGCAGGCTGCCTGGCGCAGCGAGGGCAGCAAGGAAGCGCTGACCGCCCAGGAGGCCCTGCAGCGTTTTCGCCAGGCCGACAGCAAGCTGGAGCGCTTCTTCCGCGAGGCCTATGGCTATGCCATCTTCCCGGCGGTCGGCAAGGGCGGCTTCATCATTGGCGGCGGCTTTGGCGGCAACGGCCGGGTCTACGAGCGGGGGCGCCTGGTGGGCACGGCCGATGTCACCATGGTCAGTGTCGGGCCCCAGATCGGCGGGCAGAAGTTCAGCGAACTGATCTTCTTCCAGGATCGCGACGCCATGGAGCGTTTCAAGAAGGGGCAACTGGACCTCAGCGCACAGGTTTCTGCCGTCATGGCGAAGGAGGGGGCCTCGGCCGATGCCAATTACCAGGATGGCGTTGCCATCTTCACCCTGCCCCTGGCCGGGGCCATGGCCGAGGTATCGGTGGGCGGGCAGTTCTTCAAGTTCAAGCCGCTGAAGAAGTAGCGGCAGGCGGTGCCTGTACGATGCCGGGGCCGATCAGCGCTCCCGGCGTCGTTCGCGGGCACGAAAGGAGACGATGCTCGGCATCAGCTTCTGGAACGGGATATCGTCCAGCCGCTCGTAGAGGTTCATCGCCTCGCGGATCAACTCGTTGATGTCGCGCACCTCGACGGCCGGTGTGTCAGTGCCGTCCAGCAGCTGTTGCAGACCCAGCAAGCCGCCGGTCTGAACCTTGATTTCCTTGTTGAAGGGCAGCTGCCCGTCGATGCCGGTCAGGCCCAGCGCGAAGCGGGCCTGCTGGCGCATGTGATCGAGAAACAGCCGGCAGCGCTCATGATCGGCCGGCGAGATGCAGGCCACCCCCTCACGGTCGGCCAGACGAAAACGCTTGGCCCGGTTGCAACTCGAGCGGCGCGAGAGGATGCTCTTCTCGAACACGCAGCGACGCTGGTTGACCTCGTGGTAGGTCTGCCGGTAGAGATCCTCGTCCATCGAGGGTTTACTTCTCCCATTCGGCGAGGATCGGCTTTTCCCGCTGTTCCGAGAGCTTTTCCTCCGCCTCCAGCTCGGTGGCCGCAAACATCACCTTGTACTGCGCATTCTCGCCCTCGGGCAGCTCGGCGCGCAGGGCACGGGCTCGGGTCTTGGCCTCCTTGAAGCTTTCGAACTCATCCACCTTCTCGAGCAGCTTCATGCCCTCGAGCGGGCCTTCGTTGATGCGATAGACATAGTACGGCATGACTCAATTCCTCGACGGGTTCAGACAGCCGCCAATGATAGCAAACCCGCCGTTTCCCCCATCTTTCCCCTGCCCTGACAGCGGAAAATATCCCCCTTGAAAGCGCGCGCGCCAACCCCATTTGCCCCCGTGAAGAGACCAGACAAGGGAGGTGAATGACCATGTTCTTCGGACACTTGCTGGATACGGGCAGCAGCCTGTTCGAACCCTTCGATCGGCTGCAGCGCGAACTGGAACAGATCATGAATGCCGGCCTGCGTGGCAGCGATGTGGTCACCGGCTATCCGCCGATCAACATCGGCACCACCCCCGATGCGGTTCACGTCTATGTATTTGCCAGCGGGCTCGACCCGGCGAGCATCGACGTGGAGCTGCAGCAGAACGTGCTCAGCATCGAGGCCGAGCGCAAGACCGGCGAACCGAAGGAAAACGAAACGGTGGCGCTGCGCGAACGCTTCAACGGGCGCTTCCGCCGGGTGCTGACGCTGCCGGATGACGTGGATCCGGATCAGGTCAGCGCCACCTACCGCAATGGCGTCCTGCACATCCGTGCCGCCAAGAAGGCAGAGGCCCGCACGCGCCACATCGAGGTTCAGAGCTGAAGGAGGTGATGACGATGAGCGAGAACAGGGAACTGCAGACCCGCAGCGAACAGACGCCGCAAGCCGCCGAGAGCGCACGCCAGGCACCGGTGATGGTCCTGCGTCCCGGCGTGGACATCGTCGAGCGCCCCGAGGGCATCGACCTGTGGGCCGACCTGCCCGGCGTGGACCGCGAGCACCTCGACATCGAGGTGGCCAACGACAGCCTCACCATCAGTGGTGACATCGTGCTCGATGCACCCGAGGATCTGAAACCACTGCACGCCGATGTGCGCACCACGCGCTACGAGCGGCGCTTCAGCCTCGGCAAGGAGCTGCAGAGCGATCGTATCGAGGCCCACCTCAAGGACGGTGTGCTGCATCTCTTCATCCCCAAGGCCGAGGAAGTGCGGCCGCGCAAGATCGAGGTGCAGGCCGCCTGAGGCCGTGGATCGCGCACGGCATGAAAGCAAAGGGCCCCGCCACGGCGGGGCCCTTTGCATGTCCGGATTCCTTCGGCTTCAGTCCGCTTCCGGCTGCCAGCGCAGATCCAGTTCGCGCGCCGCGCGCACCTCGTCGAAGCGCCGGTTGGGCTGGCTCCAGGGCGCGCCCTTCACCTTGTCCGGCTCGGTGCGGGCCTCCTCGAGGATCTGCTCCATGGCCTCCACGAACCCGTCCAGCACCTCCTTCGGCTCGGTCTCGGTCGGCTCGATGAGCAGGCACTCGGGCACGAGCAAGGGGAAGTAGGTGGTCGGCGCGTGATAGTCGTAGTCCAGCAGCCGCTTGGCGAAGTCCATGGCGGTCACGCCCAGCTCCTTCGCCTCGCGCCGCAGGGTGACGATGAACTCGTGGGTGGCGCGCCGGCCCGGGAAGGCGAGCTCGAAACCCGCCGCCTCGAGCCGCTTCATCAGGTAGTTGGCGTTCAGTGCCGAGTACTCCGCCACCCGCGACATGCC
>RFHG01000330.1 GCA_003696465.1 Gammaproteobacteria bacterium
CTGAGCTGGACCGGTCCCGATGGCGTGACCGTGACCCGCACCTATGTCCTGCATCGCGGCCAGTTCGTGATCGACGTGCGCCATGAAGTGCACAACGCCAGCAACCGCCCCTGGGCGGCCCAGCTCTACCGTCAGCTGGTACGGGTGAATACCCGGCACGGGCGCAAGCTGTTGCCTACCTACCTGGGCGCGGCCTGGTACGACGGCAAGTATCACAAGCTCAAATTCGAAGACATGAGCGAAGAGCCGCTGCAGACCACGCTCAAGGGTGGCTGGGTCGCGATGCTCGAGCACTATTTCGTCTCGGCCTGGATCGGCAGCCCCGAGCGGGCCGAGCTGGCCTACTCCCGGGTCGTTCATGAAGGGGCGAGCCCTCGCTATCTGGTGGGCATGCGCGACGAGCAGGCATTGCAGGTGCCGGCCGGTGGCGATGGCCGGATCGAGACCCGGCTGTATGTCGGGCCCAAGCTGCAGAAGCATCTGGCCGAGGTGGCGCCCGGCCTCGAGCTGACCACCGACTATGGCATGTTCACCGTGTTTGCCAAGCCGCTGTTCTGGCTGCTCTCCTTTGTGCACGAGTTTGTTGGCAACTGGGGCTGGTCCATCATCATCGTCACCATCCTGCTCAAGCTGGCCTTCTACCGCCTGTCTGCTGCAAGTTACCGCTCCATGGCCCGGATGCGCGCGGTCCAGCCCAAGCTGCAGGCGCTCAAGGAGCGTTACGGTGACGACAAGCAGCGCATGAACCAGGAGCTGATGGCGCTGTACAAGAAGGAGAAGATCAACCCGCTCGGCGGCTGTCTGCCGATGCTGGTGCAGATCCCGGTGTTCATCGGCTTCTACTGGATGCTGCTGGAAACGGTAGAGCTGCGCCAGGCGCCGTTTATCCTCTGGATCCGTGATCTTTCGACCATGGATCCCTACTTCGTGCTGCCCATCCTGATGGGGTTGAGCATGATCGTCCAGCAAAAGCTCAATCCGGCCCCGCTGGACCCGATTCAGCAGAAGGTCATGATGGCCATGCCCATTGTCTTTACCGTGTTCTTTGCCTTCTTCCCCTCGGGTCTGGTGCTGTACTGGCTGACCAACAACATCCTGTCCATTGCCCAGCAGTGGTGGATCATGCGCCACCTCGGGCAGGAGAGCGCAAAGGCCTGAGGCCATGGGCAGCGATACGATTGCCGCCGTCGCCAC
>RFHG01000331.1 GCA_003696465.1 Gammaproteobacteria bacterium
CCGCGGCCATCCTCGCCGGCGGGGCCATCTTCGTCGCCCGGCTGGTGGCCATTCGCTACAATCTCACCCTGCCGCGTTTCACCCACCACGACTGAGGACTGCGCGTGAGTCAGCCCGAACACGATACCCTGCACCGTTTCATCATCGAGCATACCCATGTGCGTGGTGAATGGGTGCATCTGGATGCCACCTGGCAGGCCATCCTCGAGCGCGGTCCCTATCCGCCGGGTGTGCGCCAGGTCCTGGGCGAGGCACTGGCTGCCGTGGCCCTGCTCTCGGCCACCATCAAGTTCGATGGCTCACTGATACTGCAGATTACCGGAGACGGCCCCATCAGCATGCTGGTGATGCAGGCCGATGGCCGTCGGGCCCTGCGCGGCCTGGCCCACTGGGAGGGCGAAGTGCCCGAAGAAGATCTGCAGGCCCAGTTTGGCAATGGACGCATGGTCATTACCATCGACCCGGGGGAGGGAAAGGAGCGTTACCAGGGGGTGGTGGCGCTGGAAGGCAGGCATCTGTCCGATGCCCTTGACCACTACTTTGCCCGCTCGGAGCAGCTGTCCACTCGCCTGTGGCTGGCGGTGTCCGAGGAATCGGTGGCCGGGCTGTTGCTGCAGCGCCTGCCCGGCGAGGACGAGGATGCCGATGCCTGGGACCGTACCGTGGCCCTGGCCGATACCGTCAGCGAGGAAGAATTGCTGTCCCTGCCGGTAGAGGAGTTGCTGCATCGCCTGTTCCACGAAGAGGATGTCCGTCTGTTCGAGCGCGAGCCGATGTGCTTTCGCTGCAGCTGCTCCGAGCAGCGGGTGCGCGACATGATTCGCAACCTGGGCAGCGAAGAGGCCCAGCAGATCCTTGCCGAAGAGGGCGGCATACATGTCACCTGCGAATTCTGCAACGCCCAGTACCACTTCGATTCCGTGGATATCGACGCGCTGTTTGCCGAGGGTGCCATGCCGGGAGACAGGACGCGACACTGAGTGTCATGGTGGTTTGTTGGAAGGTATCGCCCACTCGCTTGGGCGAGCACGACCCACTTAACTCGTAGCCATATCATAATGCTGCAGATTTCGTACCCGCTGCGCGGGCACGAGTTCATTTCTTTTGCACGCGCAAAAGAAACGAACCAAAGAAAACGCGGC